>VGHV01000264.1 GCA_016868095.1 Betaproteobacteria bacterium | reverse complement strand
CCGAGCCACTTCTGTTTGTAAAGCATGTTGAACACGGGACTAAAGAATCCGGAAAAGTGGGCACCACGGGTTTTAAACTCTTAAAGACAACCTGCTTACAGGCGTAAATCCGATTAAGAGCCCTTGCGAATTGCGACCCCTTGCGGATCGCGAGCGGCTGTGTTTTAACTAAGCAGTGGTGCGCGATTGAGCACCGACGGTTAGCGTAGCCCAACTATGGGGCCTGTTCGGAATCTAATTGCAGGCAGCCTTACTTTTTTATCGGTGGCGCGCCACTGATCCGTGATAAATTGGTTATTTTGGTCAATCACTGTCATGCTTTAGAGTGCGATGATCTAGTCTTGGGGAGGCGCATTAAGATGAAAGCTCCAGCTTTTGCTTATTGCAAGGCAGCAACACTTGAGGATGCCCTGCAATTTTTAGATCGTTACGGCGATGCTGCCCGCTTGCTCGCCGGAGGTCAAAGTCTCTTGCCTGCACTTAATCTGCGCCTTACGCACCCTCAGTGGCTGATCGATATTGCTGGTCTTGAAGCCTTACGCGGTGAGCGGCTTCAACAGCATACGCTTGAACTAGGGGCGCTCACCACCCATCGCGAAATCGCGAGCTCAGTGCTGGTGAAGACACATATTCCATTACTCGCAATGGCCGTACCTTATGTGGCGCACGCGGCAATTCGAAACCGCGGCACGATTGGTGGCAGTCTTGCACTGGCCGACCCGGCTGCCGAGTATCCCGCTGTTGCACTAGCCTGCGAGGCAAGCGTATGCATTCAATCAATGCGCGGTGAACGCAAAGTGAAAGCCTCAGATTACTTCCAGGGTTTATATCAAACTGCACTTGAAAGCGACGAGATACTTTGTGCAGTTGAGTTCCCGATTGCCCGGCGTAATGAGCGCTTTGGCTTTCAGGAGCTTGCAAGGCGTCACGGTGACTATGCAATGGCAGGCCTTGCGGCGAGGGCTAGCATCAGCGAAGAAGACAAGATCGAACAATTGCATCTTGTTTTTTTTGCGCTTGGCGATCGACCGATGCTCGCCACAAATGCAATCGCTTGCCTTATTGGTCAACGGATTGATTCGCAAACGATTCGGGCGGCGCAACAAGCACTTGATGATGATTTATCCCCCCCCGACGATTTGCAAGCGAAGGCGGCAACCAAACTGCATTGGGCCAAAGTTTTGCTTGGTCGTGTGCTCGCGGCATTAGCATCAAACAAAGGAGTTCGCGCGAATGACTGATTCTGTATTCGGCACGAGTGCCTCTGCAACGGATGCTGTTGAACAGCGCATGCGCATTCAGCTTGAGGTTAATGGCGATCCGATTGAACGCGAGGTTCTAGTACGCCAACATCTGGTGGATTTTTTGCGCGACGAATTGGGCCTTACCGGTTCGCATCTGGGCTGCGAGCACGGCGTGTGCGGCGCTTGCTCAGTTCTTGTCGACGGTGAACTATTGCGCGGTTGTTTAATGCTGGCTGTGCAAGCGCAGGGTAAGCGGGTGCAAACCATTGAAGGCCTGTCGGATCAGGGAGAACTTGCCATCCTTCAACAGGCTTTTCTTGAGCACAACGCCATGCAATGTGGCTTTTGCACACCTGGTATGTTGCTTACTGCGAGGGCGCTTATGCACGAACAAGATGCGCCGAGTCGTGACGTGATCCGCGCGTATATTTCGGGAAATTATTGCCGCTGTACCGGTTATCAGGCAATTGTGGATGCGATTGAAACAGCGATCATCCGCAGCAAGGCATCGGGTACCGTTAGGGCTTCGGGAGCTTCGGCATGAACGCGAAATCTGAACTGCCAGCCATTCTCGATCAATCTAAAATTAACAATGGTTATATCGGCCAGAGCATTCCACGAACTGGAGCTAAAAAGCTTCTTCAAGGTCGTGGCACTTATCTCGACGATTTGCGCCTGCCAAGACTTGCTCAGGTTGTTTTTTTTCGCAGCCCTCACGCACATGCTCGAGTCAAGATGCTCAGACTCGATCAGGCAAAGAAGCAACCGGGTGTGATTGCTGTCTTTAATGGGCAAGAGATAGCTGCGTATTGCACGCCCTGGGTTGGTGTGCTCGGGCATTTGAAGGGCATCAAGTCAGCCCCTCAGCATGCTGTTGCCATTGACCGTGTTTGCTGGCAGGGCGAAGCGGTTGCCGCCGTGGTGGCAGAAAGTCGTAGGCAGGCCGAGGATGCGCTTGAATGCATCGAAGTGGAGTGGGAGCTACTGCCTGTTGTGAGCGACATGCGCCAGGCGCTTGAAGCAAATACCGTTATCCACCCTGAGCTCGGTGACAATATTTGTTTTCATCGAGAGCTCAAGACCGAAGGCTTTGATGCAGCCTGGGCTGCGGCCGATGTGGTGGTTGAGAAAACCTATCGTTTCGGAAGGCATACGGGCGTTTGTAACGAACCTAGGGCGATTTTGGCTGACTACAATCCAGCCGATCACAGCTTGACGGTTCATCACGCAACGCAAGCGCCAAACATGATGCAAGATATTTTTTCGCGTCATCTTGGTATACCCGAGTCAAACATCCGCGTGATTTGTAAAGACGTTGGCGGATCTTTCGGGATTAAAGTGCATGTCTACGCCGACGAGATGGCAACGGCAGCGCTGTCGGTGATGTTGCGACGACCGGTCAAGTTTCAGGCCGATCGCGCTGAATCATTTCTTACCGATATTCATGCCCGCGAACACGAGGCGACCGTGCGCTTGGCATGCAAAAGCAATGGAGAAATACTCGCTTTTGATTTGGATGACTTAACAGCGATTGGCCCCTATTCTGTCTACCCCCGCACCAGTGGTATCGAGGGTAATCAGGTGGTCAATCTGACAGGTGGTCCCTACCGACACCAGCAATACCGAGCAAAGCTCGATGTGGTTTTCACCAATAAGAACGTGACCTGTCAGTATCGCGCCGTGGGTCACCCAATTGCCGTTGCGCTGACCGAGGGCATTGTTGACGAGGCTGCAAGAGTCTTGGGTATGGATCCTGCAACCATGCGCAGAATCAACCTGATTGCAGATGATCAATATCCTTATAGTTTTCCGTCCGGTATTAAGTTTGAAAAATTATCACATCATCAAAGTCTAGATCGACTTTTGGCGCTCATGGACTACCAGGCATTGCGCACCGAACAAGCGAGCTTGCGCAAAAACGGTGTTTATCGAGGCATTGGTTTGGCAGCGATGATCGAAGTCACCAATCCATCGCCAGCTTTTTACGGCGTCGGTGGTGCAAGGATTTCGGCACAAGACGGCGCCACGCTTCGGCTTGATCCTGCGGGTATGGTTCAGGTCTTGGTGAGTGTGACCGAGCAAGGCCAAGGTACCGAAGCGGTGTTTGCCCAGATCGCCGCAACAGCCGTTGGTGTGAGCGTTGATAAAGTACGGGTCATAACCGGTGATACGGCAGTCACACCTTATGGCGGTGGCACCTGGGCTTCACGAGGTGCTGGCATTGGCGGTGAGGCGGTTTTACAAGCAGGTAAAGCACTACGTTCTCATATATTAGATATTGCAGCCGCGATTCTGCAACAGGACAAAGCGAGTCTTGATGTGCGTGACAATGCGGTGGTTAGCAAGTTAAGTGCTGAGGTCAAGCTTGATCTCGCCGAACTTGGCAGGGTTGCCTATTTCAGACCCGACACCCTTCCCATGGGTTTTCAATCGGAGCTGACGGTCACGCGACACTACACACCCAGAGAGTACGGATTTACCTTCACGAACGGTATTCAGGCGTCTTATGTTGAAGTGGATGTCGATACCGGTTTTGTGAAGCTGCTCAAACATTGGTGCGTTGAAGATTGTGGTACGGTCATTAATCCGATGCTTGTTGATGAGCAAATCCGAGGCGGGATTGTGCAAGGCATTGGCGGGGCCATGCTCGAGGAATGCCTTTATACCGACGATGCGCAGCTTTTAAACGGGTCGATGGCCGATTATTTGGTTCCGATGTCCGCCGAAATGCCTGATATCGTTATTGATCATGTGCACACCCCAACTCGAAGCTCTGAACTCGGCGCAAAGGGGGCGGGCGAAGCAGGCACCGCAGGAGCGCCTGCCGCCATCATGAATGCGATCAATGATGCACTCGCCCCCCTAGGGGCGAATGTGAGCACCCAGCCCTTTACGCCAGAGCGGGTCTTGCAGGCCTTGGGGAAGGTGCTCGCGTAAGGTCTGAGTCAAGTTCGGATGCATCCTAGCCTTGTCTTCAAATCGATCCTATGGCTTTTCCCGAGCCGACCAGTAAGCAGGAAGCGCAGTACCGTCGCGATCGCCCAGGCCTGCTTCGCTGATGACCTGCTCATAAGCTGAAAGTGTTGCACTGACCACTGGCATGTCGCGCTTAAGGGTCTCGCCCTCTGCGAGCATGCAGCGCAAGTCCTTACATATCA
>VGHV01000263.1 GCA_016868095.1 Betaproteobacteria bacterium | reverse complement strand
CAAGAGCTCGCGCATCTCTTGCAGACTACCCACATAAGAACCGATAACACTGACCGATTTCATTGAGACCATCGCTGGCACGATTTGCGTTGCCCCACCAAAAAGTCCAACGCAAATGAGCTTTCCTGCCTTTCGCAAGGCGTTAAAGCCGAAGCTAAAACTTGCAGCCGCGCCAACAAAATCAACCGCCGCAGCAACACCACCCGTTGCCTTCATGAGCGACTTGATGGCGCCTTCAGCGTTTGGATCAATCAACTCAGCTGCTCCAGCCTCACGAGCGATATCCCATTTAGATCGGTCAACTTCTACAACAATCGGTGCAATCCCAAACATTTGGCGTGCAAGCCGTATGCCCGATAAGCCAACACCGCCAGCGCCGATGATCAGTAATGGATCCTGCGGAGTAATGGGAATAAGCTTCTTCAACGCGCTGTAGGCGGTTAGACCTGAGCAGGCATAGGTGCAGGCCTGCTCCTCTGCGAGACTGCCATAGTCAATCAGATAGCGCGGATGCGGGATAAGGCTGTGCGTTGCGAAGCCACCATCGCGATGAATACCCAGGGCCTGAGGACTGTTACAAAGATGCTCATTGCCCGATTCGCAAAGTGCACAACGACCACAACCGATCCAGGGAAAGACAACCCGTCGATCGCCAATGCTCACATCGCGTACATCCGGGCCGACTGCGACCACCGTCCCGGCGATCTCGTGGCCAAGCGTTCGGGGAGGCTTAAGCGTCCGAGTCATATCCAGCTTCACATCATTGCCAAGGTCAAAATAACCGTCATGCAAATGCACATCGCTATGGCACACACCACAGCTTCCCACTTGGAGCACCACCTCCGTGCCCTGGGGCTTTGGCAGATCGCGCACAACCTGCGCTAGCGGGCGGCCGAAGCTTTCAACCTGGTAGCTAATCATCGACATACTCGTCTCCTATTGATGAAAATCAAGACAACTTAGGATTCAGATCCGCTCTATTGATCCGAAAGGCGAAGTCCACCCAGCGTTTAGTCTTGACCCGATCGTGACCATGCCATGACTTTTCCTGCCAATTGGTGCGCCGTAATAGCAGAAAGCGTCCAACCCAAGTGGCCATGACCTGTGTTATAAAAAACGTTCGTGCGCTTTCCTTGCCCCACCCTAGGCAGCATATCGGGCATCATCGGTCGCAAACCTGCCCATGGCACGACCTTCCTCGTGTCAATGCCTGGAAAGCACTGATTAACCCAATGGATAAGCGGCTGAATCCGGTCTGCACGAATGTCCAAATTGATGCCGTTGTACTCGGCAGTGCCTGCAACGCGAAAGCGGTCATCGCCGAGTCGACTCGTCACCAGCTTGGTTTCATCGTCAAGCAGACTGACCTGCGGTGCAGCCGACTGACTATCGGCATCGGGCAGATTCACGGTGATCGAATAACCCTTTACAGGATAAATATTGAGACGATCGCCAAGTTGTCCGCCCAATCGGCGGCCATGCACGCCAGCGCAAACGACCATAGCGTCAAAGGTCAGCGATAGGGTCTCGCCAGCGTGTTTAACCTGAACAAAGGCGCTCTGGCCATTTGAACCAACACTAAGGACCTCATGCTCGTTATAAATCTTTACGCCATGACGCTCGCAGGCTTTGGCCAGACCGTAGGTAAATTTATGAATATCCCCTGTGGAGTCGCTCTCGGTAAAGTAACCACCGTAAAACTTGCCATGCAAGCTAGGCTCAATAGCCGCGATCTCTTGAGGTGTTACCGCGCGCCGTGGAAGTCCGCCTGCAGCCAGCAGCTTTGAGACCTGAGCAGCATGCTCAAAGCCTTTTTTATCCCTGTAAAAGTGAAGAATGCCTTTTCGCTTATGGTCAAACTCAATGCCTTCGGCTTGGGCCCAGGCAAAGTGGTGTTGGCGCGACTCGATAGCCAAACGCGCGGTCGATATCGTATTTTCCTTGTACCTTGGAATAGCGGCTATAAATTCCGCCATCCAACTCAGCTTGTGCCAACTTGGCGTTGGATTCATCAATAGTGGCGCATCACGCTTAAACATCCACTTGAGGCCCTTGATGAGTGTCGAAGGATGCGTTCAAACCTCAGCATTAGAGGCTGACAGTTGACCGCCATTGGCATACGAAGTCTCCATGCCTGGGTAGCGGTTCTTCTCAATCAGGGTAACCTCAAACCCCTGCTTGATGAGCGTGTACGCAGTCGTAACGCCCGTAATACCGCCGCCGATAATAACGATATGCTTATTCATTTTATAAACTCATCCTAGATCGATTTTTCAGTCGGCTATGAAGTCGCAGAATGCCGATGTATGAGATAGCGACGCCCTCGCTCACTTGATCCTGAGCACAGCTATTTCATCCATTGGACTAGCAATAAACTTATCGATGGAAATGCAACGAGCAGTCCGAGTCGTAGTACATCGATCGCAATAAAGGGGACCAAGCCGCGAAAAATCGTACCAACAGGTACACTCGGAAGATTCGCCTTTAAAACGAATACGTTCATGCCAACAGGGGGTGTTATAAGTCCTATTTCTGTAAGCACCACAACGATGATGCCAAACCAGACTAGATCAAATTCTTGAGCGATTAAGGTAGGCGTAAATAATGGTACGAAAATTAGGATAATCGCCATCGAGTCCATCACGCAACCCAACAACAAGAACACGACAAGAATCGAAACCAGCACGCCCATTCTTGAAAGGCCCCAACCGTTAACCATCGATAAGAGCTCGTCGGCAAGTCCTGAAAAGCTGACAAGCTGCGAGAAAATCATGGCGCCAAACAAGACCACATAAAGCATGACCGAGGTCATGGCGGTTTCTTTCATCACTTCTAGAAACCGTAGCCAATCGAGCCGCCCCTGAAGCTTCGCAATCAGCAAAGCCATCCCAGCGCCGATACCGCCAGCTTCGGTTGCAGTGAACAAACCCTTATACAGTCCGCCGATAATCACGATAAAGAGCGCTACAAAAGGCCAAACACCCGCCAGGGAAGCCCAGCGTTCGGCTGCAGCAACACGCGCTCCACGTGGCGCGTGCTCAGGCTTGAGCACCGCAATGAGATAAATAACCAGCATGTACATTGCTAAACCGAGCAGACCCGGTAAGACGCCTGCGATAAACAGCTCACCAATGTTTTGCTGCGTCAAGATGCCGTAAATCATAAGAATGATCGACGGCGGAATCAGTATCCCAAGCGTGCCACCAGCGGCGATCGTTGCCGATGCGAGCCTGTCCGAGTAGCCATATTGCTGCATACTCGGATAGGCAACCTTTGACATGGTGGCTGCCGTGGCAAGACTTGACCCGCAGACTGCACTGAATCCTGCGCAAGTAACCATGGTTGCTAAAGCCAGGCCTCCACGCACGCTCCCCAAAAATGCATGGGCAGCGCGAAAGAGATCCTGCGAAATACCAGTGCACGACAACACATTGCCCATCAGAATAAAAAGCGGCACGACAGCTAATTCATAGGAAAACGCAGCTTCACTTAGCGTCATGGGAAGAACGGTTCGGGCAACGTCAAAACCTTTGATGGCTGCAATGCCGCCCATCGACACCGCAAGCAATGAGATCCCTAATGGCACACGCAAAAACGCAAGCACTAATACGAGGCCGAGACAAAGCAGACCCGTCATCATGATGTCGATTCCTGAGACAGATGGATGAGTTGTGGCATGGGTGCGAAGAGCGCGAGGACCGCAGCCAAGGCACTTGTTGCTGCGATGAGACCGTACATCCATGATCGAGGAATCATTAAGGCAGGACTGATTTCGTTGATCGCCCGAGCCTCTTTCACTGCACTTAAGTACTCCCAGGCGATCAGTCCCAGCACAAAGGTAATCAGTACATCGACCAACTTGTGCCAGGCGCGCCAATGAGGCTTGAGCAACCAGGGGTCAAGCAAGTCGAAGCTTAAATGCCCGCGTTGAGCAGTAAGCAAGGGCAAGCCACAAAAGATGATCATCGCCATAAGATGTTCGGTTAAATCATTGGCGCCAAACACGGGTGTTTTGAAGAGCCGCCGCCCAACAACGTCTGCAAAGGTATGCGCCACCATGGCAGAGAGCAGTACGACCAACCAAAGGCTCACGAACTGCTTCAGGCTTTGTTCCAAAGGCTTCATAGCAAGCATCCCTCTTCGCTGGATCGCCTTATTTGGCAAGGGTCTTGTACTGTTGTTCGTAGAAATTCACCATCGCGTTATGGTCAGGTACGCCAAACTTTGGACCTTCGGTATTGAGCTCCTGAAGCATCGCCGTGCGCACCTTTCGAATGTTGTCGAGCAGGGTTTGATTGGGTTGCGCAAACTTGTGTCCATTGGCACGCAGCGCGGCCTCGGCCGATTTATTCTGTTTGTCAAACGCTTGACCCCAGCGACGTGACAAGGCTTCGCCAGACAACTTTAAGATGGC
>VGHV01000262.1 GCA_016868095.1 Betaproteobacteria bacterium | reverse complement strand
AAGCGATTTAGCCTGTGCAGTGCTTCGAAGTTGAACGATGCGACGGTCGAGTTTACTGTGTTCAACCTCAACGAGTCCTTTTGCAATCAGAGGCTTAACCAAGTTGCTTGCCGTGCTAGGCTGGACCACCATGGCTTTTGCCAGATCGCCTGTTTCGATGTCAGGTTGCTGATGGATGACTGAAAGCGCATGCAACTGTGCCTTACCGAGGACTGTATCGATGCTTGGTTTACGCGTCTCTAGCCTGAGCGCTTGGCTGACACGGCGTAGCGTTCTGAATGTTTTGAGGGCGTCTTGACTAGGCTTGGGCATAGACTTTGTTGCTGGTGAAACTTTCTTATTGGATCGTATCATTCTCCAAGGAGGTATACGTAAATTAACGTAAGTTATTTTACTTGGCAAGCTTGGTTTTGGGTATTTTACGGTGTGCCCCAAAAAAACCGCCAAGATCGTCGATGAAGGTGTAGACCACCGGGATAACAAGCAGGCTCAATACCGTGCTGGTGAGCAGTCCGCCAATGACAGCAATCGCCATCGGAGACCGAAAGCTGGCATCGGCAGCACCCCATCCGCTTGCAATGGGCAGCATACCTGCGCCCATGGCTATCGTTGTCATAATGATCGGTCTGGCACGTAAACGGCAGGCTTCAATTAAGGCATGACGGCGATCAAGTCCTGCTTTACTTGCCTCAATTGCGTACTCAACCAATAGAATCGAGTTTTTGGTTGCGATCCCCATCAGCATGATTAATCCGATGAGCGAAGGCATTGAAAAGCTCTTGTCGGCAAGTAGCAGGGCAACGAAAGCACCGCCCAATGAGAGCGGAAGCGCCGCTAAGATAGTGATGGGATGAAGAACGCTCTTAAAAAGCAAAATCAGTACCATCGTGATACATAAAATACCAATTCCTATGGCCAGCGCAAAACTCGCAAAGAGCTCACCCATGACCTCAGCATCACCGATTTCTCGTTGTGCGACGCCGGGCGGCAATTGCTTGAGCGAAGGTAGTTGGGCCACAGCAGCGGTCACATCGCCAAGTGGCATGCCCGAAAGTTCGATCTCAAAATTGATGTTCCGTTCGCGATCGTAACGTTCAATGAGCGCTGGACCGCCTCCAATCTCAATGCTTGCGACCTGCGAAAGCATCACAGGCCCTTTGCTGCCAGGAATGAGCAGCTGCCCCAGACTTTGCATATCCTGTCTTGCATCATCTTTAAGGCGCACCACAATCGGAACCTGACGATCACTGAGGTTGAGCTTGGCAAGCGCTGCATCATAGTCGCCGAGCGTGGCGATGCGTAGGGTTTGTGCCATGGCGGCCGTCGTTACGCCGAGGTCTGCAGCTTTGGCAACATCGGGTCGAATCATCACTTCGGGTCTTGAGAGGCTCGCGCTTGAGGCAATACTGCCAAGTCCCTTGATGCTGCGTAAGTCGCGCTCTAAGTCAATGGCAGCCTGGCTTAAGCTTTGGGGATCATCGCCGGTTAGTACCAGGATGTACTTTTCCCCAGAGCCGCCAAGTCCTACTTTGCTACGAACACCAGGTAATGACTTGAGTGCCTCACGGATGGACTCTTCAATGACTTGTTTACGCGCTCGCTCACCGCGCGGCGTGAGCGCGATGGTAAGCGTGGCTTTTCTCGGTTCGTTGGCACCACCTCCTAAAAATGGGTCGGTGCCCGCCGTGCCAGCGCCAATCGTGGTGTAAACACTTTGAATTTCCTTGATGGAAGAAAGCAGCTGTCTTGCTGCCTCAGCGGTTTTTGTACTTTGCTCCAGGCTTGAGCCGGGCGGAAGCTCAAGATACACCTGTGTTTGTGAATTGTCGTCGGGGGGAATGAAGCCTGTAGGCAGTAGGGGAATGAGCGACAGCGATCCCAGGAAAAATCCAATGGCGAGCAAGAGGCTGAGCCATCGGAATCGAAGGCACAACTTAACCAGGCGAAGATAAGGCTTCATCCAAAAGGGCTCGTGGTGAGGAGTGTCCTTATCACGCAGCATGTAGGCAGCCATCATCGGTGTGAGCATTCTTGCCACGAGCAGCGACGCAAAGACGGCAAGTGAGGCCGTCCAGCCGAATTGTTTGAAAAATTTCCCTGCAATGCCACTCATGAAGGCGGTCGGCAGAAATACCGCAATTAAGGTGAAGGTGGTTGCAATGACGGCAAGCCCGATCTCATCGGCTGCATCGATGGCTGCCTGGATGGGCGATTTGCCCATGCGTAAATGGCGAACAATGTTTTCAACTTCAACAATGGCATCGTCCACCAAGACGCCAATGACCAAGGATAAAGCGAGCAGTGTGACCACGTTGACCGAAAAACCTAGCCATGCCATGCCGGCAAAGGCTGGGATCACCGAAAGCGGCAGCGCGAGGGCCGACACAAAGGTTGCCCGCCAGTCGCGTAAAAACACCCAAACCACAAGCACAGCGAGTAGAGCGCCTTCGTAGAGCAGCATTAACGAACCGTCGTATTCCTCTTCGACCGGTGTGACAAAGTCAAATGCTTCGGTTAACTGAATATCGGCACGCTCTATTTTTAGCTGTTTAAGCGACTCGCGGACCCGTTGTCCCACTTGAACTTCACTCTCACCACGACTGCGGACAACCTCAAAGCCAACAACTGCTTGGCCTTTCAAAAAGGCAGCCGACCGTCGCTCAGCGATGCCGTCACGGATCTCGGCGAGCTGGTCGAGTCTGACCGAGCCGCCTTGGGGTAGTGCGATTGCAAATCGGTTTAAGGATTGCGCTTCGGCAAGACTTCCAAGCAATCGGACCGGCTGTTGAGCCTTTGCGAGATCGGTTCGACCGCCACTCGCTTCTTGCTGCACGGCGCGAAGCTGTCGGGAGACCTCAGCGGCAGACATGCCGATGGCGTTCATACGGATAGGATCAAGCTGAACCGAGATTTCGCGATTTACCCCACCGACGCGCTGCACAGCACCAACGCCGCGAATGGCGAGTAAGCGCTTGCTGAGTTCTTTATCAACGAACCAGGAAAGCGCCTCCTCATCAAGTGTCGATGAGGCGATGGTGTAGGCCAACACCGGTGTGCCTGCGAGATTAAGCTTACTGATCACGGGTTCGCGCAGGCCAGCAGGCAAATCGGTTCGGCTTGTCTGAACCGCAGAACGCACTTCATCAAGCGCTTCCTGGACTGGCTTTTCCAGACGAAACTCGGCGGTTATCGATACCGCACCGTCGCTGATTTTCGTACTGATGTGCTTGAGACCTTGCAAGGGTGCGATCGCGTTTTCGAGTTTTCTTGCAACATCGGTTTCGAGCTGATTGGGCGTTGCGCCAGGTAAAGAGACTTGAACCTGTATGGTCGGTAAGTCAAGATCGGGGAAATTCTGTACTTTCATACTTTGAAAGCCAATCAAGCCGGCCATGCAAAGTAGTACGAACAGCATTAAGGACGGCACCGGGTGCCGAATCGACCAGGTTGAAAGATTCATGGCTTGGTCGTTCGAACTAAACGCCGTCATTTGCAAAACGCACCACCGCGGGCAACCACGAGCATGCCTTGGACGACCCCCTCAAGAATCTCCACGCGATCGCCGACGATTGCGCCTGCTTTGACCTTGTGAGCACGCAGGCGGCTCTGCGAGTCGATCTGGAACACCAGGGTGAAGCCGTCTCTGACCACGAGCGCGGACTGGGGTAGGCTCATTACCGAGCGTTGGCCGACGTCGATGCTGCCCTGCACAAACTGGCCTATACGCGCCTGCTTCGGTGATGAGGCAAGTTTGACGAAGGCCAGCCCATTGCGGTTGCCCTGGTCGATTGAGGGACCAAGCACCCGCACCTTCCCCTCGATGCCTTCACCAGCGGGCAGTTGCACCCGCGCTGAGTATCCGGGCGCAATCCTCGCCAAGTCCTGGCTGGTCAATTCAGCGCGCCATTCAAGCCGACCCTGGACGAGGATTTTGAAAAGTTCGGCACCAAGTGGAGGAATTGCCCCTTTCAAGGCTGCTTTCGCGCTAATGAGCCCCGAGTCAGGTGCTCGCAACTCGGTCTGCGAAACTTGGAGCTCTCGTAGCTCGATGGCAGCCTGAGCAGCATCAACACGGGCCCTGGCCATACGGCTTTGGTTTTGTGCCTGACTCAGTTGCGATTCGCTGAAAAAACCCTTATCCCTCAATTGCATGGCGCGCTCGAGTTGTAAATGACTCTCGTCCAGGCTGGCCCTTGCTTCAGCCCACTGCGCCTTGGCCTGAGCGAGTTCGGCAAGCGGTAAGCGTTGATCGAGTCGCGCCAATAGCTGACCACGTTCGACGCGGTCACCAAGTTCGACCAAGACCTCAGTGATCGCAAGACCTTGCACTTGCGGACTGACGGCAGCTTCACGCCATGCAACCAGGCTGCCTTGGGCTTGAATACGCTCTCGCGACTGTATCGTATTGACTGTTGCGG
>VGHV01000261.1 GCA_016868095.1 Betaproteobacteria bacterium | reverse complement strand
CAAGCATATGGTCGTTGTAGGCGTTGTGGACTTCGGGGCGATTCAGGCAAAGGTAGGCTACGCCTCGCCAGTCAATGTGAAAAACGACAGTGTCGTTTCCAAGGCGGTCTTGGACTTTCTTTGAGGAACAACGGTCGATGTGCACGCTCTCGACGCTCGGGCTCAACGAGCGTGCCTAGCCTAGCCTCAAGCTCGCTGGCTAACTAAGAGGCTTGCAAGATAGTCGACGACCTTTGCAATCCGCAAAGACTCTTCCGGCGGGATTTGCCGCACGGTTTCGTTGGTCGAAGGGTCTGTCACGCGGATGACCGCTTTTCCAGACGAGGAATCGACGACGAAGTTGATACCTTTACCCAAGCTATTGGCAAAGTTCTGAATCTTTTGTGCGGCTGCTTCGACCTGAGCGCGCGCCACACTGGCGGCCTCGTGTACCGACGGAACTTTGCGAGGAATTGCCGAAGTAACGAATTCTGCGCGAATGCCCCTAGCGTTTGGTGGTTCGCGCACCGCAGACGGTGCATCGCCACGAACCGGAGCAAGCCGACCGCGATCAGCAGCAGGATTGATGGGAGGCATGCTCGACATCGCTTATCTCCGAAATTGGGTTAACCCGACTGGTTAATGTTACTCCTATACTGCGTGCTCCACCAAAAAATCCGTGATTCATTTTGTGTACTTTTTGTGTATTGGCCAATAAGCTGGCAACGGCTAATGGTGATCGAATCGCTAGCTAAATCCGAAGGCCTTGTAATCGGTATAGCCCTCGGTGCCGCCCCCATAAAAGGTCGCACGATCATAGGGTGTGAATGCCTGGCCGCGTCGAATACGCTCTGGCAGGTCCGGATTGGCGATGAAATATCGCCCGAAGGCTATGGCATCAGCGTGGCCATCTTGAACAGTCTGCGCAGCACCTTCTGCTGTGAAGTTGCCTGCTGTGATGAGCACGCCATCCCAGTCCTTCCTAAACATCTTACAAGCCGATGGAACATGTTGATGGTCGACTTCGCGTTGGCCCGCACCCGACGCTCTTGGCTCGATCAAATGCAAGTAAACAAGGCCCAAGCGATTGAGTTCCTGAATTAAGCTGCGGTAGAGGGGTTCAGAGTCGGGTTCGCCCGAGTCGTTAGCAATCCCAAAGGGTGATAGCCGAATCCCAACTTTGGCGGGGGTCAGGGCTTGTGCGAGCGCTTCAGCAACCTCAAGCGGCAGTCTAATCCGGTTGGTAGGACTGCCACCAAATTGATCCTCGCGCTGATTGCTCTTTGCATGCATGAATTGCTCAAGCAAATAACCATTGGCGCTGTGGATTTCAACACCGTCAAAGCCTGCGGCAATCGCACGCCTGCCCGCTTCAACATAGGCTTTCTTGAGCGTGTCGATGTCGGCCAAGCTCATGGCGCGTGGGATTGCAAAGGCTTCGCGCCCAAAGCTCGCGGTCATCGCCATGCCTTCAGCGGCAATCGCAGATGGTGCCCATGGCTGTCCACCATCCGGTTGATGCGAATGGTGTGAGATCCGCCCAACATGCCAAAGTTGAAGAAAGATACGCCCCCCTTTTGCATGCACGCCGTCACAAACAAGCTTCCAGCCAGCTGCTTGCTCGTCGCTATGAATGCCCGGGGTGGCAGGCATGCCCTGTCCTTCGGGCATGATTTGTGAAGCCTCGGCAACGATTAATCCGCCTTCGCTTGCGCGTTGGGTGTAGTAAAGCGCATTGAGTGCGCTCGGCTGGTTACCGGGTCTTTCGGCCCTCATCCTTTTGAGCGGCGCCATGACAATCCGGTGGCTTAACTGAAAATTTCCAAAAGGAAGTGGTGTAAAAAGTGAGGGCAAAGTGTGCACAGCCTGTGACTCCCGATCTGCTTGGTCCAGATTTCATCCCGACCCATGGCAAGATGAGCGTTGAAGATCGCCATTGCCTCGCCGACAGTCGAAACTGAGCGTCTCTTGGGAACTAGGGCCGGTGGAAGAGCTTAACTCATAATTTGGAGCGCAACGATGGATTGGACTTCAGGCTACGTAGCGGAGATCGACTATACCTATGGTTATTACCGTGAGCTTCAAGCGGGGCTCATGGATTTCGCTCTTTTGTTGGCCTGGCAAAAACCAATGGGGAAGGGCACTGACAGCAAGCCACTCCGTTATTTGGAGCTCGGATATGGTCAGGGATTGTCGCTAAACATTCATGCGGCTGCGTCGCAGGGTGAATTTTGGGGCACAGATTTCAACCCAGCCCAGGCTGCTGGTGCAGCCGAGATGGCAAATGCCAGCGGCTCGAATTTGTACTTGCTTGATGCGTCCTTTGAGGAGCTTGCACAACGAGATGATTTGCCCTTATTCGATGTGATTGCGCTTCATGGAATTTGGTCTTGGATATCAGACCGTAACAGGCAGCATATCGTCGAAATAATTCGAAGGCATTTAAGACCTGGAGGTGTTGTTTATATTTCTTATAATTGCACCCCAGGTTGGTCCGCAGCGATGCCGCTTAGGCATCTGCTGAGCCTGCATGCCGAGTTGGCCGAGGGAGATGCAAAAGGGATCGTTGGTAAGATCGACGGTGCATTAGCCTTCGCCCAACAAGTCGTTGAATCTGGTGCCCAGTTTTTTAAAGCAAACCCTGCTGTTGCTGAGCGTCTCAAAAAGATTGCCGAACAAAACAGAAATTATCTTGCTCATGAGTATTTCAATGCCGACTGGCATCCGATGCCATTTTCGGATTTGGCCAAATGGCTCGATCAGGCAAAGTTAGCGTTTGCGGCTTCTGCGCACCTGCTTGATCAGGTGGAGGCGATTCATCTTCCAGAGTCGGCAGCAAAAATGCTTGCTGAGCAGCGACACCCTGTTCTGCGCGAAACACTACGCGATTACTTGGTCAATCAGCAATTTAGGAGAGACCTGTTTATTAGAGGTCCAAGGCGCATGGCAGTGATTGAGCGAATGGAATCGCTTCGATCGCTAAGGCTTGTTTTGTTGACATCTCCAAAGAATGTGTCGATGAAAGTTCAGGGTGCACTTGGCGAGGCGAGCTTGCAAGAGCAGATCTACCGTCCAATTCTTGAGATCCTTGAAGGTAAATTCTTGGAGACAGACTTTTCGCTTGAGCACCCCACGGCTGCGGTTAGCCTAAATGAGCTCGAACTAGCTTTGAGTCAAAGCCTGTCGCACATAACATTCCCGCAACTTCTCCAGGCGATCACGGTACTTTTGGGGCAGGGACATCTGGGCTTTGCTCAAGATGTTCTAACGCAGCAAGCCGTCCAGGCGAGATGTGATCGTTTAAATTTATGGATCGCAAATCGATCTCGAGAATACGGCGATATACAGTTTATGGCTTCACCTGTTACCGGCGGTGGGGTTGTCGTGAGTCGCTTTGAACAATTGTTTCTCTTGGGTAAGCAACAAGGAATCGGACCTCCCAAAGAGCAGGCAAACTGGGTCTGGGACTTGCTAAAACGTCAGGGCCAGCGTTTGCTGAAGGAAGGAAAAGCGATTGAGTCTGAAGCTGACAACATCGCAGAGTTGGCGCAACAGGCGTATCAATTCGCCGAGGATCGTGAGACCCGACTCAAGTATTTGAGAATTAGCCTTGGGTAAGCCTTGTATTCATGTTAAGTGCAAACGAAGTTTTCAGTATGTGCCTGGTAATCGTTAAGCGATTCATCGGCGCCAGAAAGCGGCAGTGAACAAAACTAGCACGCTTAACAACTCAAGTCGACCGAGCAGCATGGCAAAGCTCAATACATGCAATTGCAAACCATTGAGCTGGCCAAAGTTACCTGCGGGGCCGACCGCTCCAAGCCCTGGGCCGATATTGTTAAGCGTTGCGACGACCGCAGAAACTGCGGTGACATAGTCCATGCCCGTCAGCAATAACACAAAGCTTAAGGTGAGGGTGCTGACCCCGTAAATCAGCATAAAACCTAGTACAGCGGTGAGCACGTTCGCTGGCAGTGTTTGCTGCCCCAGTGTGACAGGATTGACCACGCGAGGGTGAATGATCCGCACTAATTCGCGTCGCGCCTGCTTGATCAAGAGCAGCACCCGGATCATTTTGATGCCACCGCCGGTGGAACCCGCGCATGATGCAAAACAACCCAACACCAAAAGCAGAGCTGGGATGAACGATGGCCACAAAGCGTAGTCCGTGGAAGCGTAGCCGGTAGTGGTCGCAAGCGATACCACATGAAAGCTAGCAAGCCTTAATGCCTTTCCCCAGTCACTTTCAACCTCCTCGATGATAAGGATGAGTGTGACCACGATGCTTGCTGTCATGAGTAGGCTCAGGTAGGCGCGGATTTCATAATCAGAGCTGATAGGTTTAAGCGACAGCGAACGCAGCACAACGAAATAGCGAAGAAAGCTGATCCCCGATAAGGCCATGAAAAGCATCGCTACCAATTCAATAGCGAGAGAATCCCAATAAGCGAAACTTGCGTCATGCGAT
>VGHV01000260.1 GCA_016868095.1 Betaproteobacteria bacterium | reverse complement strand
GAAATCTTTCCTTTTTTGATATCGGCCTCATCGTCGCCCACTATTTGGTAGGTGACGGTATGACCTGACTCGACTTCCTCAAGTTCGACGGTAGCCCCAAACACAACCCGACCATCAGCGTCAAGCAACTTGGGGTCAATGATTTGAGCGTTACTCAATTTAGATTCGAGCTCAGCGATACGCCCTTCAATAAAGCCTTGCCGTTCGCGAGCCGCGTCGTATTCTGCATTCTCGGACAAATCGCCCTGCGCTCTAGCCTCAGCAATGGCTGTAATCACTGCAGGACGCTCGACATGCTTAAGCCGCTGCAATTCCTCTTTGAGTAACTCAGCACCAAAAACTGTTAAAGGAATCGTAGCCATTTCATCCTCTGATTAATGAACAAGTGAAGCATGCAATTGCTGCAAGGCATAAACATCGAGTGCTTTCATGGCACGCATACCTTCAACGGCGGCCCAGGCACCGGCAATCGTCGTGAAGACGGTCACTCGCTGGGCAAGCGTAGTTGTACGAATAGAACGCGAGTCGGCAATCGCATTAGGTTTTTCTTCTACTGTGTTAATAACAAGATCGATATCACCGTTCTTGATCATATCAACAATGTGAGGCCTGCCATCCTGAACTTTATTGACCAAGTCAACGGCAATCCCCTGCTCCCGCAAGACAGCAGCCGTTCCCTTGGTTGCAATGAGCCGAAAGCCAAGCTCACAAAGACCCCGAGCCACCGCAATCGCCTTGGGCTTATCACTATTTCGGACCGATATAAATACCGTGCCTTTCTCAGGAAGTCTTGTGCCTGCGCCAAGTTGAGACTTAACATAGGCTTCGCCGAAAGTCTTTCCAACGCCCATAACCTCGCCGGTCGATTTCATCTCCGGCCCAAGCAAGATATCAACGCCTGGAAACTTCACGAAGGGAAAAACCGCCTCTTTCACTGAAAAGTAAGGCGGCGTCACTTCCGCACCAATTGCTTGATCAGCCAGTGAGCGTCCTGCCATGGCTCTAGCGGCAATCTTGGCAAGTTGAAGTCCGGTTACCTTGGATACGAAAGGTACGGTGCGCGAGGCACGCGGGTTGACTTCGAGTACATAAACCTTGGGCGCTGACTCCGCATCGCCTTGCTGAATTGCAAACTGCACATTCATAAGCCCTATCACTTTGAGCGCTTTAGCCATCGCAGCGGTCTGGCGCTTGAGTTCATCGATCAAGGCTTGAGGCAGGGAATAAGGCGGCAGCGAACAAGCCGAATCACCCGAGTGGACACCTGCCTGCTCAATATGCTCCATGACGCCGCCGATGAATACGCGTTGTCCATCGCTCAAACAGTCTACATCGACCTCGATCGCATCGTTTAAAAATCGATCAAGTAAAACCGGCGAATCGTTGGAAACTTTTACCGCCTCTCGCATATAACGCTCTAATTGCTTTTGCTCATGGACAATTTCCATGGCGCGACCGCCAAGGACATAGCTCGGTCGCACGACCAAGGGATAGCCAATCTCAGCGGCAAGGCTAAGGGCTTCACGCTCAGTTCGTGCTGTGCGGTTAGGCGGCTGCAAAAGATTTAACTGTTTTAATAATTGTTGGAATCGTTCGCGATCCTCTGCAATGTCAATCGATTCAGGTGATGTACCGATAATAGGAACACCGTGCTTTTCCAATGCTAGAGCAAGTTTTAAGGGAGTTTGCCCCCCATATTGAACAATGACACCTTTGGGCTTTTCGATCGCAACGATTTCTAAAACGTCTTCAAGCGTGAGCGGTTCGAAGTAGAGTCGGTCGGAGGTGTCGTAATCGGTTGATACGGTTTCGGGATTGCAATTGACCATGATGGTTTCATAACCATCCTCGCGAAGCGCGAAAGCAGCGTGTACGCAGCAGTAATCAAACTCGATGCCCTGACCAATGCGATTCGGGCCACCGCCAAGCACCATCATTTTTGGCCGATCCGTGGGTGCGGCCTCGCACTCATCATCGTAGGTTGAGTACATGTAAGCGGTATTGGTGCCGAATTCGGCAGCACAGGTATCAACTCGCTTATAGACTGGACGCACCCCCAGGGCCCATCTTGCCTCACGAACCTCATCAGGCGTGCATTGCATCAAAAAGGCAAGACGCCGATCCGAGAACCCTTTAGCCTTCATCGCTTTGATCTCATCGCGCGTTAAGGATCCGAGGCTACGCTGCTTAAGTCGACCTTCGATATCAATCAATTCGGCGATGTAATCCAAAAACCAGGGATCAATACCGGTTTCTTCATAAACTTCCTCAACCGATAAGCCAATCCGGAAGGCGTCGGCCACATAAAGCAGCCGCTCAGGCCTTGGTTCTCCGATCTCACGGGTAATTTCGTCTTCATCGGTAGAACGTTCTTCAAAACCGTCGATCCCAGTCTCAAGGCCTCGCAATGCTTTTTGTAGCGACTCCTGAAAATTTCGACCAATAGCCATTACCTCGCCCACCGACTTCATTTGGGTCGTGAGACGTGAATCGGCTTGAGGAAACTTCTCAAAGGCAAAGCGCGGGACCTTGGTCACGACATAATCGATCGAAGGTTCGAAGGAAGCGGGCGTCATCCCTCCTGTAATTTCATTGCTCAACTCATCAAGGGTGTAGCCCACGGCAAGCTTGGCTGCCACCTTGGCAATCGGAAAGCCTGTTGCCTTGGAGGCCAATGCCGAGGATCGAGAAACCCGCGGATTCATTTCGATCACGATCATTCGACCATCGGCCGGATTAATCGCAAATTGCACATTCGAGCCCCCGGTATCGACACCAATCTCGCGCAACACCGCAATCGAAGCGTTGCGCATGATCTGATATTCCTTATCAGTCAGGGTTTGCGCCGGTGCAACCGTGATGGAGTCACCGGTGTGAACGCCCATGGGATCGAGGTTTTCAATCGAACAAACAATGATGCAATTGTCCTTTCGGTCACGCACCACCTCCATCTCAAACTCTTTCCAACCGATCAGACTCTCTTCAATCAACAACTCACGCGTGGGCGAAAGATCAAGACCACGCTTACAAATTTCGAGAAACTCTTCCTGGTTGTATGCAATCCCGCCACCCGTACCGCCAAGGGTAAAGCTAGGCCGGATGATGACCGGATATCCGATAGTTGTTTGGACATCTTGCGCTTCTTGCAAACTGTGTGCGATGCCTGAGCGCGCAGAACCAAGACCGATGCTTTGCATCGCCAGCTTGAATTTTTGCCGATCCTCGGCCTTCTCGATAGCCTCTGGTGACGCGCCGATCAGCTCGCAACCGTACTGACTCAGTATGCCTCGCTGATGCAATTCGAGCGCACAGTTGAGAGCAGTTTGACCACCCATGGTTGGCAACACCGCATCGGGCCGCTCTTTTGCAATAATTCGTTCGAGTACCTGCCAGGTGATCGGCTCAATATAGGTCACATCGGCCGTTTCAGGATCGGTCATGATCGTGGCCGGATTGCTGTTGACCAAAATCACCTCAAAGCCCTCTTGCTTGAGTGCTTTACAGGCCTGGGCACCTGAATAGTCAAATTCACAGGCCTGACCAATTATGATCGGACCTGCACCAATAATTAGAATGCGATGGATATCAGAACGCTTAGGCATATTAGATCTGTCCTTGGGTCTGACGCTCACGCATCGCTTCAATAAATCGATCAAATAAGGGACCAACATCGTGTGGGCCTGGACTTGCCTCGGGGTGCCCTTGAAAAGCGAAAGCTGGACAATCGCTGCGCTCTATGCCCTGAATCGATCCATCAAATAGTGAGACATGAGTAATCAGTAAATTCGGCGGCAGCGTGTGAGGATCGATCGCAAAACCGTGATTTTGGCTTGTGATCGTGACTGATCCATTTTTCAGATCTTTCACTGGATGGTTTGCGCCATGATGGCCAAATTTCATCTTCATGGTTTTGGCACCCGACGCTAGGCCCATGATCTGGTGACCCAAGCAAATACCAAACAAGGGAAGCTTTTGTGCCATCAATTCTCGGGCCGCATCAATCGCATACTGGCAGGGCTCGGGGTCGCCCGGACCATTCGATAGGAATACACCATCGGGCCTTAGCGCGAGAATAGCCTTTGCAGTGCTTTGTGCTGGAAGCACATGAACCTCACAGGCTCGATCAACCAACATACGCAAAATATTGCGCTTCACCCCAAAATCGAGCGCGACCACCCGAAACCTGGCGGGCGTCTGGGCGTCTTGGTGGCCGTCATTTAAAGTCCAGCTGCCTTCGCGCCACAAATACGCCTCGTGGGTAGTGACCTCTTTGGCAAGGTCAAGCCCTGCCATACCAGGAAACTTACGCGCTTTGGCCAAGGCATTTAGCGCCGCTTCTTCACGATGACCGGCCTCATCGCCCGCAAGCAAACAAGCAGCCTGTGCACCTTCGGTTCGCAGTATGCGCGCGAGCTTTCGGGTATCGATGCCTGCAATCGCGCAAATCCCGC
>VGHV01000259.1 GCA_016868095.1 Betaproteobacteria bacterium | reverse complement strand
TTTTGTGGTCTGGGCGAAGTGTCAGGGCGGTGAGTACGATGGAAGGATTAAGGGCTTCATCCTTGAAAAGGGCATGAAGGGCCTAAGCGCCCCTAAGATTCTCGGCAAGGTCGGCTTGAGAGCCTCAATCACAGGCGAGATCGTCATGGACCAGGTCGATGTTTCTGAGGCGCAAATGCTACCTGGCGTTGAAGGTCTCAAGGGCCCCTTCACCTGCTTGAATTCTGCCCGTTACGGAATTGCCTGGGGTGCACTCGGCGCGGCTGAATACTGCTGGCACAGCGCGCGTCAATACACAATGGATCGTAAGCAATTTGGTCGACCGCTTGCTGCTAATCAACTGATCCAGAAAAAACTTGCCGATATGCAGACCGAAATCACCCTCGGTTTGCAAGCTTGTCTGCGGCTTGGCCGGATGAAAGACGAAGGCAGTGCAGCCGTTGAAATCACGTCGATCATGAAGCGAAACTCCTGTGGGAAGGCGCTTGATGTTGCTCGAATGGCCCGCGATATGTTGGGCGGCAATGGCATCTCCGATGAGTTTGGGGTTGCGCGCCATCTCGTGAATCTCGAAGTCGTCAACACCTACGAAGGCACCCACGACATCCACGCATTGATTCTTGGTCGGGCACAAACCGGCATTCAGGCTTTCTACTGAGTCATTTGGAAAGCGAAGTACGCTTCACTGAAGGCCAGATCCACCGCATCATCGCCGGACTGGTCCTCGCCATCTTTGTTGCCGCGGTCGACTCCACGCTGGTGTCTGTTGCCCTGCTATCGATTGGAAAAGACCTGGGACATATGGAGCAGTTGCCCTGGGTCATGTCGGGCTATTTGGCAGCCTCGGCCGTGGCAACCCCAATTTACGGCAAGCTCTCCGACCTCTACGGCCGCAGGCCGTTGATGCTCGGATCGCTATTGGGCTTTGCACTTACCAGTCTCGGTTCAGCGCTTGCGCCAAGCATGGCATTTTTAATCCTGATGCGAATCCTGCAAGGCCTAACGGGCGGTGCAGTTATCGCGATGGCTCAGGCGACGATTGCCGATATTGTGCCGGCCCGAGAGCGCGGCCGCTATCAAGGTTGGCTGTCGGCAACGTTTGCTAGTGCTGCAATGCTCGGGCCTGTGCTTGGTGGCTATTTAACCGGGCTTTTTGGCTGGCGCATGGTCTTTGCCTCGATGATCCCGTTGACGTTGCTGGCCATTTGGCGAGTGGCCAAAGTATTGCGCTTATTGCCCGTTACCACGAAGCAGCGCCCAATCGATTGGTTAGGCGCCATCTTGCTCAGCGTCTCGCTATCAAGCCTGATGAGCTTCCTGACCC
This sequence comes from Betaproteobacteria bacterium, assembly GCA_016868095.1. GTDB lineage: Bacteria > Pseudomonadota > Gammaproteobacteria > Burkholderiales > Burkholderiaceae_E > UBA3064. Next base: position 3,132 of record VGHV01000259.1, on the reverse strand, counting down.
TCACCGGGCAAGGACATCGCCTTGCCGAGCCAACAATGCTCCTACTCATGGGCGGCTTTTTTGTGAGCACCGCCCTTTGTATTGCACAAGAACGCCGTGCCCCCGAACCCATCATCCCGCCGTCGATCCTTTCGCGCCGTGGCGTCTGGGTGCCCTGCGTGAACGTCACCTGCATTTTTTTCATGTTGATTGGCTTGAGCAATATGCTGCCGATTGCCATGCAATCCGGGGGTGCACAAAGCGTCGATGAGGCTGCGCTGAGAATGTTGCCGCTCACCCTGGGTATCCCATGTGGTGCTTTTCTTGCGGGTCGCTGGACCTATCGAACTGGCGCCTCGCGTCGTGTGATTTTCACAGGGCTGAGCCTGGTACTCAGCATGCTTGGACTCATGATCCTCATTCCTGTCCATGCCGTTAAGCCTTTGCTTTTCGTCATGGGATTTCTTGGGCTTGGCTCGGGCATGGTCATGGTCACATCCTTGGTGGTTGCCCAATCCTCGGTGCCTGCTCAATTTACTGGGATCACCACTGCGGTCGTGGCCTGCTGTCGCACCGTGGGTTCGGCAGTCGGGGTATCGACGCTCGCCGCTGTACTTTTCATCGCACTCAGGGATCAAGCGCCGAATGAACAGGATCTCAGGCGCCTTTTAGAAATCGTATCGACCACCGAAGCAGCCCAAGCCTTTAAGGCAGTCATCGTCATGGCTTTTGCGATTGCCGCTATACCTTTGATGACGATGCTTGCTGCGGGTCGAGAGATTGGTGCCGGATTAAGGCATAAGCCTTAGCTACCCGATCACTCATGAGTGGTGCTGATCCGAGCCATGCTTCGTCGTTGCAATCCACACGCTTTAGCCCCCTGATCCAAGTACCGCTTGGATCTGATCGTCGCTATAGCCTGCTTCACGAAGTACCTCAGCGCTGTGCTCGCCAAGTTGTGGCGCGAGACGCCGAATTGACGGCGGTGTTTCACTCCATTGGCTTGGCACCCTTGTCATACGCACACGCCCTTCAGACGGATGATCGGCCTCCTGAAAGAGCCCAACTGCTTGCAAGTGAGGATCGTGTTGTAAATCCTCAAGCCTGTTCACCAAGGTCCATGGCACATCAACGGCCTTAAGTCTTTCGACCCAGGCCTCATTGCTGTGCTTGGCGACCTCTTGGCCGATCAATTCATACATGGCCGAAACATTGGCTGCACGAGCTTGTTGGGTCGCAAAACGCGGATCATGCTTTAAATCATCACGTCCGGCGGCCTGAAGAAAGCCTTCCCACTGCTTGTTGTTGTAAGGCAAGACAACAAGAAAACCGTCGCGCGTGGCATGAGGTCTGCGATGAGTTGACAAAATCCTGCTGTAGCCCATGGCGCCTTCAGCCGGGACAAAACTCTCGCCACCAAGATGCTCCCCCAAAGCAAACGCCGTCATGGTTTCAAACATAGGCACATCAACCGATTGCCCCTTTCCATGGCGCTCACGAGCAAAGAGCGCAGCTAACACCGCCTGCACCACATGAAGGCCTGAGACACGGTCGCAAAAATTCAGTGGTACGAGCCTTGGAGGACCCTCTTGATGCCTTCCGACTAAATCGGCAGCCCCGCTCATCGCCTGAATCAAATCATCATAAGCAGCGCGCGCCGCATAAGGACCGTCCTGCCCAAAGCCAAAACAGCCCACGTAAATGATTCGGGGATTCACTGCATGTAAATCCTCGTAAGCGAGTTGAAGTCGCTTCATTGCCTGAGGGCGGATGTTGTAGACCAAGACATCGGCCTGCCGCGCTAGATCGATACAGGCCTGCCGCCCAGCCTCCGTTTTTAAATCCAAAACGATTGAACGTTTATTACGGTTAACGTTCAAAAAAACATGGCCCATTTGCGCTGATCGACCAGGTCCAGGGAAACGCATGACATCGCCCTCGGGACTTTCGACTTTGATCACGTCGGCGCCGTAATCACCAAGGATTTGGGTCGCATAAGGACCCATGATGACCGTTGTAAGATCAAGTACTTTGACACCAGCGAGCGGACCATGATTGTCGGGCGACAAAGCATCGCCAAAGCCCGCCTGCGGCGCTGCGGCCATCGGATTCATGGGTTTGCTCCAAGATCATCAAATGACATATCGAAATCCAAGTCATCAGTTGCGTCCTCACCAGGCGACGGTTGCTGTGGTGGCGACGGCTGCGGGGACTGCCGAGGCGTCTGTGGTGCGTGTTCGAACTCCTGTGTCTGCTCGAACTGCTGAGGCTGCTCGAACTGCTGAGGTTGCTCGAACGCATCAAACATCATGTCCGAATCCGCAGGAAGCGCCATGTCATGACCCACTGGATCGCTCTTGGCAACAGCCTTTGGACTGATTAAACCATGTTTGGTTGCGTAGCTTGCACGTTCGATGCGGTCAATCACCGCTTCCCAAGCCTTGTCATTGCTCAGCATATCGATCGGTGAGGGCAAGACCACGATTAAGGCCTCGGCCGCTGACTCATCCATGCTGCGTAACTGACGATACAAAAGCTGTGCGATTAATTCAGGTGCATCGGGCAAGGCACCAAGATCAAGACTGATTTCAAATTCATAATCACCTATGGACTTTTCTTCGACACCCCAAAGCGCAAGTCGCCTGCACCCTTGTTCATGTAATTCAGCGAGTTTTGCAGCCAGCAAACTTTCATCGAGCACATAAAGCGGCTTATTGGGCGCATAGTGCGAAAGCAAAGTACCTGATGATTTTGGAAGCAATAGCGTGGAGCGCTTTTGCGCTTTCGGCTCAATCGCTTGCGGCTTAATCAAAGGAATCGGCATGCCAAGAATCGACTCAAGCTGCTCGCGGCTAATCACGCCAGGTCGCAAAACCCGTGGCTCATCAGTACTTAGATCAAGTACGGTCGACTCGATACCTGCATCCGATGGTCCACCGTCGATCATCCAACAATCAGGTAGCTTGGGATCACTCAAGCGCAAACGCCTCGATGCATGCGCATGCATCATTCGGCGCATATCGCTTTCCACATGATCAGGATCTGTCGGACTGAGCTTGCCGTAGGGGTTCGCAGACGGCGCCGCAACACCCTTACCGCCAATCGCCGAAAATTGACTAAGCAAGGCACGCGCCACCGGATGCGATGGACAAC
>VGHV01000258.1 GCA_016868095.1 Betaproteobacteria bacterium | reverse complement strand
GGCCATGCTCGCTAAGGCCTACCGTTCGCAAAAGGCTTTCACGCGATACGTCGATATCAAAATGCGATACATCCTTGGCGACTACTGTCATACAAGCCCCATTGATTGCGATGGAATCGCCAAGCGCAACATCGCCCAAGTCCAAAGTACCGGCATCGATTCTGAGGCGCAGACCGTAGTTTTCAGCAAGTGGGCTGATTGACACGATACGGCCAACAGCCGCTACGATCCCTGTAAACATCTTGTCACCCTTTGTTAGAACATTCGGAAATTTGACTGATCATTTGAAGTGATGCGCTCTTTCGCATGCGCAATCGCAAATCAGGCCCTAAGCGCTCAGCCTCCAAGAACTCCCAGGCTGATTGGTCAGGAATGCGCTCTAAGGCGGGCAAGTCGAACATCTCCATCCCAGGCCCCAACAAGCGGGGCGCGAGATAAATCAATAATTCATCGACACACTGCTCGCGCAATAACGAGCCATTGAGCTTATAGCCCGCTTCGATGTGCAGTTCATTAACGCCGTCTTGGGCTAGCCATTGCATCATGGCCGTAAGATCGACTTTACCTTGGGCGTTGGGTAGCGACACGATGCGATGGCCTGCATCGATTAACTGCCGCCAATGGCTTGGCTTTGCCGCGTTTTCATCAAGTGCGGTCACAATCGAAACGCCGGGATCGGCGAGCATGCGCGCAGCAGGGGATATGTCCAAGCGGGAATCCACCAAAACTTTGCTCGGTTGGCGACTGGTATCGACGTAGCGCACATTCATCAAGGGATCATCATCTTTTACAGTGCCAATCCCAGTCAGTAGCGCCGAAGCTCTTGCACGCCAGCGATGACCGTCAGCTCGCGCCGCTTCTGCGGTAATCCATTGACTTTGTCGGTTTTGCAAGGCCGTCTTGCCATCGATCGAAGCGGCAAGCTTCATGCGCATCCATGGGCGCTTGCGCTTGATACGCGAAAGGAAACCGAGGTTTAACTCGATGGCCTCCCCAGAAAGAAGACCCACGTCTACCTCAATACCTGCGGCGCGAAGGCGGTCGACACCTTTGCCGTTAACCAAGGGGTTGGGGTCTTGAAGGGCCAGCACAACCCGAGAGACGCCAGCGCGAATCAGCGCATCCGTGCACGGCGGGGTCCGACCGACATGGGAGCAGGGTTCGAGGGTCACATAAACAGTCGCCTGCTGGGCCAACTCGCCCGCCTCGGCTAGTGCGTGGACCTCAGCATGCGCACAACCCGCCCTTTCATGCCACCCCTTGCCAACGACGCTTTGCCCCTTCACGATCACGCAGCCCACACGCGGGTTAGGGTCGGTGGTGAAAAGGCCTCGAGCGGCCAGACTAAGGGCCTGGCGCATGAATTCAGTATCGGATGAACTAAACATAAGCGTATTCTAAGGTGCCCGCCGATATTCACCTCGCGTGCGTAGTCTGAACCTCGCGTGCGGTCTTCGCGTTCGCAGTCTGATTCACGTCTTGCGAGCGGACTGTTTCCCTAGCATTTGTACAAAGTTTGATCTTGACCCAGGCCCAAGTTTCATTATTTACCCGATGACAAGTACCCGATTGGCTTATGAATACCTCTGCAATGAACACCAACCCATCACCTCACCCATCCTCACGTATCGGCGGACATCTGGTTGCAGATGCGCTTGCAGTTCAAGGGGTTGACACAATCTTTGGCGTTCCGGGTGAGAGTTATCTTCCCGTGCTTGATGGCTTGTACCGCCACCCAGACATTCGCTTCGTCATTTGCAGACAAGAGGGCGGAGCAGCCTTTATGGCTGATGCTTATGCCAAACTCACAGGCAAGCCCGGCGTTTTGATGGTCACACGCGGCCCCGGCGCAACCAACGCATCGATCGGCATTCATACCGCTCATCAGGATTCATCGCCACTGGTGGTGCTCGTTGGTCAGGTCGGCAATGACATGATGGATCGCGAAGCCTTTCAAGAAATCGACTATCGACGCATGTTTGGGCCGATGGTTAAATGGGTGGCACAGGTCGATCAGGTTCAACGCATACCGGAGTATTTTGCGCACGCGTTTCAGCTAGCTTCAAGCGGGCGCAAGGGTCCTGTTGTACTCGCTTTGCCAGAGGATGTTCTGTCAGCGAGCGCTAGCGTGAGCGACAGCCTGCCAAGCCAAGCGACTCAGCCCTATCCGCAACCCTCCGATGTAGACTCCTTATTGCATGCCGTCGTACAGTCGAAGCAGCCTCTCATCATCGCCGGAGGCAGTGGCTGGACAGAGCAAGCCTGCGCGCAATTGATCGCTTTTTCTGAACGTTATGCAATGCCAGTTTCGTGTGCGTTTAGGTTTCAAGATCTTTTCAATAACAATCATCCCAACTATATCGGCGATGTAGGTATCGGTATCAACCCCGAACTCGCCGCTCGTATTAAGCGTGCTGACCTTATTCTTGCCCTGGGCCCAAGACTCGGTGAAATGACAACCGGTGGATACACGCTTTTTGAAGTACCCACGCCCAAGCAGGCTATCGCGCATGTTCACCCAGGCAATGATGAACTCGGTCGCGTTTATCAGACCCGTTGGATGATCAATGCCTCCATGCCATCGTTCATGGATGCATTGATCAAGCTAAGCAGCACGGTTTCAATCGATGAACCGACAAAACTCGAGCGACAGGCATCCCTAAGCGAAGCGCGCAAGCACTACGAGCAATGGCAACACCAACCCCCAGCGTCGAAGAAAGCGCAAGAGTCCGGAAGTATCGATCCATGGCTGGTGGTTCAAGCGCTCCGCGAGCTTGCCCCCACCGATACGATCCTCACCAATGGTGCTGGCAATTTCGCAACCTGGGCTCACCGCTTTTGGCGCTATGGACCGATGCGAACGCAGCTTGCACCAACTTCGGGGGCGATGGGTTACGGCATCCCTGCGGCGGTTGCAGCGTCGATTTGCCACCCCGATCGAACGGTTGTCTGTTTTGCTGGCGATGGGGACTTTTTGATGACGGCCCAGGAATTCGCGACGGCCGTGCAATATCAAGCAGGTTTTGTAGCGATTATTTTTAATAACAGTATGTACGGCACCATTCGCATGCACCAGGAGCGAGACTATCCGGCAAGAGTTTATGGCACGAGCCTATCCAACCCTGACTTTTCGCTTTATGCAAAAGCCTTTGGTGGTTGGGGTTGCGTAGTAAATCAAAACTCGGAAATCAGGACTGCGCTGGAGGAGGCGCTAAAGTTTGCGAAAACCGAGCGCAAACCCGCGGTCGTTGAGTTAAGGGTGAGCCAGCAAACGATCACACCAAATCTTACGATTGATCAGCTGCGAACCAGGGGGTGAGCCATCAAATAGTTGGCCCTCTCAATAATTACTATTTAGAACGTACGATCGTCCGCTTGCTTTGAAGCATTTCGATATTACGCTCACCGGTTAGTGTACTTGCGTAATGCTTTTCGATCATTTCGACGCTGGTCCGGGCATTGCGTGCCAAGGTAAGTATATCGATGCCTTTTCCGTAGAGCAGCCTCAAAGTAATTGCTGTATGCCTTAGCGAGTAGAGCGTTCTAGGATTTCCATGCGGTCCATCACGTAGGCCAAGCGATTCGAGGACTTGGCGAAACATCCAGCCAAGGACCGATAGGGCGTAGGCGCGGTTTTTTTTCTGAGGCAAAGATAAGTAGTCATCGGGGCCCGCCAGCCCTTTCGGCCCCCAAAACGCTGCCAGTTGCTGATAAACACGAATTGCCGGTCTTAGGGTGACGATGGGTTTGTCGTGCGCCTTGGTTTCGGGCAGTGTTAGTCGGAGGTAATGATGGTCGCCACGAACGACTTCAACATGCCGATGCTTTAATGTTTTTAGATCGCTAGGTCTGATGAAGCTATGAACCATAAACGCAATCGCCCAGGGCAAATCGGGTGGCATGTCCCAGTACCTAGGCATGATCCAGAATCGCTCTGAATCCTTTGACAACATTACGTTCTGCTCGCCCAATTGCTGCACTCGACAGGCTGATGCTTGCAGCGGCGTGTAGATACGTGTTCCAAGCCTTGACCTTGCAGCGCGCAAGATTCGCACATACTCCGTTGGCGTAAAGGCGCCCCGCGACTTTTTGCGAATTCTGACTTTCGGAAATATCGGCAATGCATCGATTAGCCCTAAATTTAGCGCGTAACGCATCAGCTTTCTCAAGCTCATCAAGTGCAGTGACAGGCTTGTACTTGAAAGTTCCTCTGCCTCGAGACTCAGTAGGAATGCTTCGATGTCTCGAGGGTTGATGGATGCGATTCGATACGCAGCGAAAAATGGAATCACCCGACGTTCAAGCCGAATACGATCGGCCTTGTGGCTAAGCCATGCAAGTTCGCCGCGCTCGCAACGCGCGGCTTCCCTAAGCAAAAGCTGCCTTGCAATCGCTTCGAAACCCTCCTCGACAACAACGGGTAATGAAACTGTCTGGGCAGCCACCTGCCCTGTGCCTAGTCGATAAGATGGGGGTGTGTGGCCAGCATCGAGGTCGA
>VGHV01000257.1 GCA_016868095.1 Betaproteobacteria bacterium | reverse complement strand
TTTTTGGAAATGGCTGGCACGACAGGTATGGCGGGGATTCTTGCATCGCATCAGGCACCGGCGTTCGCTCAGGGCACTAACCTGCATTGGCTGCGCTGGAATGATTTTGTACCCGCCTGTGATCAGTTGTTTCGGCAAAGCATCATCCCCGATGCAGAAAAAGCGCTCGGCGTGAAGATACGTTATGAGACAGTTAACGGTAATGACCTTCAGCCTCGCATCACTTCGGGCATCCAGTCTGGCGCGGGGCCCGACTTGATGATGCTTTTCAATAATCATCCGCATCTTTATCGCGCGAGTCTGGCTGATGTCTCTGACGTTGTCGAGGAAATCGCTAAGGCCCAGGGCAGCTGGTATAAGGTAGCGTCTGCAAATTGTTCGTCGGGTGGCAGATTTTTCTCGGTCCCCATGGCCCTAATTGGCGCAATGAATGCCTATCGCAAGTCCTGGTTCGCTGAGGTGGGTTACAGCAGCTTTCCTAAAACTTGGGATCAGTATCGGGATGCGGGTAAAAAACTGAAAGCCAAGGGCTATCCTATTGGCCAGTCGTTTGGACAATCCTTTGGCGACCCACCAACATTTGCTTACCCATTGTTATGGTCCTTCGGTGGTGCCGAGCTAGACAATCGCGGCGCTGTCGTCATCAACTCCAAAGAGACGGTTGAAGCGGTTCGTTGGATGACTGCAGCTTGGAAAGATGCCTTCGATGAGGGTGGTCTAGCTTGGGACGATGCATCAAATAACCGAGCGTTTTTAGCCGGTACCATTTGTTCAACGCTTAACGGTGCATCGATCTACATTGAATCCCTGAGAAAACCTGATGCTTATAAACAAGCTAACGGTGCCCCGCTCAAGGATGATATTGCACACGCACCGCTTCCCGCCGGCCCCAAGGGTCAATTCGGTTTTCATACCTTTACGTCCCACGTCATTCCCTCGTACTCAAAAAACGTCAGGGCAACAAAGGATTTAGTACGTTTCATCATGAAAGCAGAAAACTACGGGCGCTGGTTTGAGACTGGTCAGGGTTTTTATACCCCAGGTACTCCGAGCTGGGAAACTCATGCGCTATGGAAGAAGGACCCGGTCATGGCGCCTTTCGCGGTCGCTGGTCAGCAAGGCCTCACCCCTGGCTACCCTGGCGAGCCCAACGCCAAGGCTGCAGAGGTTCTAACCAAATACCTCATCGGCAACATGTTCGCTTCCGCGATTAAGGGGCAAAAGGCTGAAGAAGCAGTGGCAGCCTGCGATGCGCAATTGAAGAAAATATACGTTTGACGCTATTTCGCGCCGCATCGACGCTTGATCGCCGGCAGGTTGGGGTTAACAAACCCCGCCTGTGGTGCCCCATTTGATTGAGATGAGTTCAATAACAAAAATTAGACCCCAAGTCCGTTGGCGACCTCTTGAAAATGAGGGCAATCTTGCGTTTTTGCTCTTGTTGCCCACGATGGTGTTGCTTGGTCTGTTCATCGCATACCCATTTATACGGGGTTTACTGTTATCGGTGACCGATACGCGGGTTGGTGTTGAAGGCCCCTTTGTTGGATTACAGAATTTTGAGCGACTTGTTAGTGACCCGATTTTCCATCTGGTTGTTTGGAATACCTGCTGGTACACCTTTGTTACTACAATTTTCAAGCTTGGTTTAGGGCTTTGGCTTGCACTTTTACTTAATCGATCATTCCGCTTTAAGGCCTTCACCCGGGCATTCATTCTTTTGCCCTTCATTATTCCTACAGTCTTGTCCACCTTCGCCTGGAAGTGGATGTTTGATCCCACATTCAGCGTTTTGAACTGGATCCTTTATAAACTTGGCTTAATCAGCTCGGCGGTCAATTGGCTCGGCGACCCTGAACTCGCGATGTTTTCCATCATTGTTGTCAATATCTGGCGGGGCGTTCCCTTTTTCGCAATTTCCTTGCTAGCAGGCCTTCAGACCATCAGTCCCGATCTCAATGAAGCGGCCGCGATCGACGGCGCGCCACCCTTAAAGCGCTTTTGGTACATCACCTGGCCACTGCTTCTACCGGTGACCATGGTGGTTGTTCTCTTCTCGGTGATTCAAACCTTCGCAGACTTCCAGATTGTGTATGTACTCACTGGCGGTGGGCCTGCCAATGCGACCCACTTATTCTCGACCTACGCCTATCAACTTGGTGTTGGCACAGGTCTATTGAGCCAGGGTGCGGCCGTATCGCTTGCCATGTTTCCTATCCTGATGCTGATCGTTGTTGGACAACTTTTGTATATCCGAAGAGTCGAGGTGCGCTGATGATCGAGGGTGCAGCCTGGCGACGTTGGGTGTTCTTTCGCATTCCCCTGGCAGGTTTTCTGATTTTCCTGCTGTTCCCGTTTTACTGGATGATCATTACAACCTTCAGACCAGACTCGGAACTATATCGACCCTGGCGAGCAGCAAACTATGCTCCATTTTGGACCTGGGAACCCACGCTAACCCATGTCAAATATTTGTTCAATGAAACAGTCTTCACGACTTGGCTATGGAATACGATGTTCATTGCCAGTGCGTCTACGATCATTTCACTGATTTGTGGTGTATTTGCCGGATATGCTTTGTCTCGTCTCAATTTCCGATTTGCGGGGTCGCTGGGCAGTGCAATTTTCATCACATATCTTGTACCCCAGACATTGCTGTTCATACCGTTGTCCGAAATCATTCGCGCCTATAAGCTCGGTGATACTCCCTGGTCTTTGATTCTTACTTATCCGACTTTCTTGATTCCCTTTTGCACTTGGCTGATGATGGGCTACTTTAAGGCAATACCGAAAGAGCTCGAGGAATGTGCCCGCATTGATGGCGCATCCAGATGGAAGGCGATGATTTACATCGTCTTGCCGGTGGCGGTTCCAGGAATCTTATCGGCGGGCATATTTGCTTTCACGCTCTCTTGGAACGAGTTCATTTACGCATTGGTGTTCTTATCAAGTCCGGAACAAAAGACCGTACCTGTCGGTGTGGTGTCTGAACTGATTCGAGGTGATGTCTTCTTCTGGGGACCGTTGATGGCTGGCGCTTTGCTTGGGTCGATCCCGGTTGCCATCGCTTATTCTTTTTTTGTCGAGCACTACGTATCTGGTTTAACTGGGTCGGTCAAAGGATAAACAGCACATGTCAAGCGTGAGCATTCGCGATGTACATAAACATTATGATGATTTTCACGCAGTCAAGGGTGTCAGTCTTGAAATCAACGATCATGAATTTGTTGTCCTCGTTGGTCCCTCAGGCTGCGGAAAGACGACCACGCTTCGTATGGTCGCAGGCCTTGAGAGCATCACCACAGGCGAGATTGCGATCGGTGATCTTGTTGTCAACGATTTGCCACCAATGGATCGCGACATTGCCATGGTTTTTCAGAACTATGCGCTTTATCCACATATGAGCGTCTTTGACAACATGGCCTTTGGACTTCGTATGCGGAAGTTCCCGGCTGCCGAAGTTGATCGTCGAGTGAAAGATGCTGCAGGCATTCTTGGTATTCACGATCATTTACATCGAAAGCCTCGCCAACTCTCAGGCGGTCAGCGCCAACGGGTTGCCCTGGGTCGTGCCATTGTTCGCAACCCGCAAGTATTCTTGTTTGATGAACCCTTATCAAATCTGGATGCGAAGCTAAGGGTACAAATGCGTGTTGAGTTAAAAAAACTCCACGCTCGGCTTGAAACCACTTCAATTTACGTCACCCACGACCAGGTTGAAGCGATGACGCTTGGTGACCGCGTTGTCGTCATGCGAGACGGTTTGATTCAGCAGGTTGGAGAACCCTTTAGTTTGTACAGCCAGCCTGCAAACAAGTATGTTGCGGGGTTTATTGGCTCGCCAGCAATGAACTTTGCCAAAGCGCAGATTATTTACAGCGATGACAGAGCGATTGCAAGACACGAAGGCTTTAACATCGATGTGCCCAAGGCACTTGTGTCGGTACTTAGGCCTTATAACAATCAGTCAGTGTGGCTTGGCATTCGACCCGAAGATTTAAGAACGGCTCAACCTGATGACCCCGAGGGTGTTTGCCTGATCACGAGCGTTGAAGTTGCTGAGCAACTTGGATCCGAGATACTGCTTGATGTACGCTGCGGCGACGCTGCTTTGGTTGCAAGTGTCGAACCAACCTTAAGAGTGCGACCGGGTGACCAAGTGAAGCTCGCACTGGATTCAGAAAAGCTACATTTTTTTGACGTAGCTACTGAGAAGTCAATCACCTGAAGAAAATTCTGAGTTAGATCCTTTCCTAACAAAGATGGAGTTCAAGCGGGGCAAGATATCGCCGCTGGTCAAGATCAAATTATTCTTCCATAGCACTAGAGGAAACACCAATTCTCGCAAAGGTTTTTCATTGATTTTGAAAGGTCTTAACTCCTGTTGCCAGTACAAACAAAAAGAATAACGTTACCTCAAGGGTCTAGCCTTGAGGCGGCTGAGCGACCTGTCTCTCAAGCGACAAGATGGTGTAGTCACTGTCACGGGCCCAGGCTGGC
>VGHV01000256.1 GCA_016868095.1 Betaproteobacteria bacterium | reverse complement strand
CGCCCTTTCACGCCGGGGGATTGCGTTATCACGGCATGGCACCGCTTGTGTCCCACCTCAAAGAGCTTGGGCAAATAGAGGCGAGCGCATATACCCAGTCTGAGTGCTTCGAAGCTGGTGTTTTGTTTTCGCGTACCGAGGGCATTGTCCCTGCTCCCGAAGCCAACCACGCAGTGAAGGGTGCGATTGAGGAAGCCATGCGATGCAAACGCGAAGGAAAAACAGAAACGATTCTCTTTAATTTATGCGGTCATGGCCATTTCGATATGGCCGCTTATCAGCGCTACTTTGCGGGTGATTTGAAAGACGAACGCTACGATGAAAGTGAGCTCGCTATGGCCCTAGCCGGACTTCCGACTGTCCCGGCCTAGTTAACGAGTGGAGAACCCATGAAAACGCCTGCCAGCGAATAGCCCAAAAGTGGTGGAAGTCGTAGGCTGGCTGGCCCAGGGTTATGATGCGACATTAGACCAATTAAGGAGATATCCCCATGAGCCAATCCGTGAACTTACCCACTACCAAGTCACCTGCCAATCAACCGCGCCGGCGTTGGGTCCAATCTGGACTTGTTACGGGCTTGGGTTTAAGCTTGCCTGGCCTTGGGTTAGCCCAAGCCGGATTCCCAAACCGACCCATGAAGATGATCGTGCCCTGGACCCCCGGGCAAGCGACTGATCTGGTGGGACGAATCGCTGCTCAGGAGATCAGCAAAGCGCTCGGCCAGGCGGTTGTCGTTGAAAACAAAGCAGGCGCCGGCGGCGTTATTGGCACTGATGCGGTGGCCAAAGCACCTGCCGATGGCTACACCCTGCTTGCAGCCTCAAGTGGACCGGTCTCGATTGCGCCACTTTTGCAGAAGGTGCCTTTTGATCCGGAGAAAGACCTCGCCCCGGTTGCTTTGATGGGTATTGCCCCATTTGTTCTGGTCACCGCTCCGGACTTTCCTGCCAAAGACATCCGCGACTTTGTGGCACGGGTGAAGGCCGCTCCTGGAAAGTTTACTTTTGCGTCCTCTGGTACTGGAGCGACCGCACACTTATTTGCTGAGGCTTTTAACGCGGCAACAGGTATTCAAGCACTTCATGTCCCCTACAAAGGAAGTGTTCCCGCACTCGCAGACGTCATGAGCGGGCAGGTTCATTACTGTGTTGAGACGGCAGCATCCACAATGCCACTGATTAGAGCGGGGAAATTGAAGGCATACGGCTTGTCAATTGGCAGAGAAACGCCCCTTGTGCCCGGCGTCCCCCCTTTCGCAACAGCGCTTGGTTTGACGGGTTTTGACATGGGGGCATGGATTGGCGTCATGCTACCTGGCGGAACGCCGAAAGCCATCGTGGACCAAATGGCAAGCATCATTGAGAAGTCGATGCAAAGTCCCGAAGTTAAGAAGACCTTTGCAACCATATCGGTTGAACCCGACTTCAAAGGCCCTGGCGAATTAGCGGCTTACATGAAGGCGTATAGCGGACGAATGGCTGATGTCATCAAGCGTAATCAGATTAAGTTAAGTTAGTAACATCATAACGATATGCAAAGCAACATGAAAAACGATCGCCGCAAACTTCTACATCTACCGCTCGGCTTAGGCGCGTTGACTGGCCTTGAAGCCATGGGCCTAAACACTGCGCTTGCCCAAGCGACTTATCCGACCAAGCCTATCAAAATGCTCGTTGGCTACACGCCAGGCGGGTTTACTGACAATATGGCTCGTACCATCGGAGAACCGCTTGCGAAGGCGCTTGGCCAACCCGTGTTGTTTGACTACAAGCCTGGTGCGAACAGCATGATTGCGGTTGACATGGTGGCCAAATCACCGCCTGATGGTTACACTCTGACAACGGTGATTGCAGCGCATGCCGCTAATCCTGCGCTCTACGCCAAAATGACATTTAATGCAGCAAGCGATCTAACACCAGTCGTCCTGACTGGTGTTGCACCTTTGATTCTCAGTGCTAATTTGAATGCACCATTCAGCACGCCCGCAGAACTCATCGCCTATGCCAAAGCCAATCCAAGCAAACTTAACTTTGGGTCTTCGGGCAAAGGTGCGGCTGCACATTTGGCCATGGAACAATTCATGGCTAATCACGGCCTTTCCATGCAACATGTGCCCTATAAGGGCACGCAACCCGCACTTACTGATCTGATTGGTGGAGCGATCCAGTTAATGTTCGACGTGCCGCTGGCCATGGCTCAACATGGAAAAGCCGGCAAGATCAAATTGATCGGCATGGCAAGTGAGCAACGCCTACCGGGCTACCCCGACATCCCAACCTTCAAAGAGCAAGGCACGCCGTTCATAGCGAACACCTGGGCGATGGTACTCGCCCCTTCCAAGACGCCTCAAGAAATTTTGCGCAAACTCAATGCAGAGGCAAGTCGGATTTTGGCAACGCCATCGGTCAGGGAAAAGCTTCAAAGCACCGGCGTTGTGCCAGGCGGCGGGAGTCTTGAGGAGGCAGCAAAATTCCTCGCAGAGGAATTTGACCGCCACGTAAAACTCATAAAAAGCGCAAATATTAGATTGGACTAATTAATGCCAACGCCCATCAGGGGTTGATGGGCGATAAGAGTTCGTAGTGCCCCACGAGATTTCTGATACCGTGGGCATGATCCTCTTTGAACACATTTCTTTTGCACCATTCACCCACGGTATCGATATGAACTTTGGTGACCATCGGGCGAACGCTCCAAGAAACCTGGAACGGTGAGCCTTGTTAATTGTAGGCGGGTCCGGTAGTCGAACCACCATACTGAACAGGTTTACCCGCGTCGCCAGGGATGTTGAGTGCTTGATACAACCCTCCCTTGACACCAATTTTGGCAAGCTCAAGAAAATCCTTCGCCTTGGAATCATTCACAAGCACCATCACTTGAGCCTCAACACGAAGTTGGGGGTTCTTAATCGCATCATTTAGACATGCTCCAAGACTTGGTCCTGGATGTACTCTTGCCGAGGAATAAACATAGTGAACTTCGACCGTATCGCCAGGATAAAGGCCACCGTGCTTACTCGGGCAAACCTCGGCTGCTGGCTTTGCAAGCTCTTCAGCGCTTAACTCACCGACATATTTGTAGCCGGTACCATAGCCGTGTCCATCTCCGTTTCCAGCAAACTTTGCGAATTGTCCGCCTTTATGTTCGGCATTTTTGTGAAAGTGAATGTTACATAAATTCATTTCACTACTTTTTGGAGCGGTTCCAAAGGAAACAAGATTGCGACCAAATAAAGCATCAATATCGCGAGGCGACTGCGGGCCATAGCCCTTACCCGCCGTGTTTTTGCTCAGCGCATCCTGCTGAGCTTGAATCACCTGATCAGTCGCCGAAGCATGCGAATCGCCACTTTGCGGTGCTGCAAACACCCCTCCCGGCAAAGCCAGGGCAACGATAAGCCCATGATATTTCAGCCGCTTTTGCGCTTCATTGCTCTCAAACATTGATCTCGCTGATGAATTGAAACGCTTGTCAAATTGACCAAGTTGCATGCCAACACTCCCCTTGAAGGCTTTGATGCTGATTCGGAAAAAAACCTAAGGCTGAGCCATGATTGATCTGGATCATCTCGTACGGATTATCGCGTATTTCAAAGGGTGAATGCTTAGCCTAGCGTCATAAATTTCGTATCGTAAGTACGCTCTGCTTCAATTGCCCAAAGCAGATCGAGATTACTCAGTCCACCCAGATCATGGGTGTGCAGGATCACTCCCAGCGTGTTGTAGTCTTGGGTCCAGGTTGGGTGATGATCGATGCGCTCAGAAAAAAGTGCCATGTGAGTCATGAAACTGAAGCCCGAGCGAAAATCTTTAAAAGCATAACGACGCTCGATTGCGGCGCCGGAATCGAGCAAGCGCCAGCCCTCGGATTCAAGACCCTGTGCCCTGATAGCCTCATTCAGTTGCTGCATGAATGTATTGGCCTGAATGCTTTGGCGCGGCCTATCGTTCATCGTTTTTTCCCTTGCAAGCGAAAGCAAAGAAAAGACTTTACATGGGTCAAGAATCGGTTTCCAATAAGAAGCATGTCTACCGTCGCTACCTGCCTCGCAACCAAACGACCTGGCGCCGTGTCGCTGCCGCCTAGCGCGAAAGTGCTCGCTGCTCTTGACCTCATGCGCGGTCGAAAGATGCGCTCCGTTTTGGTCGTTGACGCGGGCAAGCTAAAAGGCATCGTCACTCAGGGTGATTGCGCGATGAAAGTTTTGAGGCCGGGCCTATCTGCTGCTGAAACAACGCTCGAATCCATCATGACCCGCGAGCCTCTGACCGTTGGCCCAGAAGCACCACTTGAGCGTTGCATGGACCTTATGATGGGACGTCGTATCAGGCATCTTCCAGTCACTGAGCAAGGCCACTTGATCGGAATGATTTCAATTGGCGATTTGATGCGGCATTTACTAAATCAGCAATCGCAACAGATCGATCAGCTCGCAAGACATCTTGGGACAACGACGTAAGATTTTAGGACAACGACTTAAGAGCCTTCATGCTTGGGTTGATCG
>VGHV01000255.1 GCA_016868095.1 Betaproteobacteria bacterium | reverse complement strand
GAATCCTATTTAACGTCCGACAGATAAGTCCTGTTCAATGCCTGGTATCGAAGGTTTGAGTCATCACCCCCTGGGCTGCTGTCTGGCAGTCCTATGCCAGCCGGCTGCTAAGCGCAATAGCATTGGTACCTGGCACGATGGCCATTTGCGAATTCAATTATTAGCCGCACCGATTGAAGGCAAGGCCAACGAAAGCTTACAAAACCTGTTGGCTGGCTGTTTTGACCTGAAAAGGCGCGATGTGCAATTACTGGGTGGGGAGCACAACCGACGTAAACGGGTGCTGCTTCGTGGTATTGCGATGGAGCAAGCCAAGTACCGAATCGAGCAGTTGCATCGTGATCAAACCTCTGAGTAGTTTTATGGCCTGCTCAAGCCCCAGGCTACTTGGTCCATTGGGCGTTGCCTGCATCAGCCTGTTTTTGCAGGCCTGTCACGTCAGGACGCCGGAATTTCATTGCAAACTTGCAGCGTCGCCCCGTGAAAACATGGAGGTAGCGATGTCACCGCTCGCCCTGAGTTTTGAGGATCGCTCATTCAGTTTTGTTGAAGAACGGGGCAATCAACGACTCTATCGCGAATCCTCATCCGGCCGCCTGCTGGTATTTGACCTGTCATCGATGCAGCTTAACGAATACGAGGCAGTTAAAAAGAGCAATGATGCTGCTAGTGATCAGGTTCTGCCCCGTTCCATGCAAACAGAAGCGAGCAGACCGCTAGCACTCAGCTTTCACATGGCGACTCCACCCTCAAAACAATGGGTATGCGAGCGCTACAAGATGCTTAGCGCTCGAACCACTACTTCGTTGGGCTAGCCTTTGCCGGTGCGGCAGCCGAGCGCTCGAGTACATCTCCACCGTAAGTGATGGTGATTTCACCACCGCTTTGCAGGCGTGACGACAAGGCTGCTCGGACTTTGTCTTCGAGCGATGGGACTTGAACATGACGCTGCTTAGCGCTCAGTTCAGCGGCGCTCGTCTGGGCAGTTGCCACGGGCACCGTTAAGCCGGGCGCGCTTGAAGCAGTGGGCGCAGCCTTATTTGCAGTCGTTTGAGCGCTTTGTTGCGAAAGCGCGCTTGGCGTTAGCGAAGCTTGCTCTTGTGGTTTTCCACCCTGAACGGCAGTGCCAGCCGCTTGAGGCTGGGGGCCCGCAGGCAGCGCTTGCGCCATCGGTGGTTTGACCTGTATGGGATTAATGCTCGGCAACCCAACCGGCACCTCGCGTTCTTTTTGGACCTTTTCATCCTTTTCAGGCGCAGCGCCGCCCGAGCCGCCAGCACCCGATCCAGCACTCGAGCCACTTGAAGCCGAGGACATGAGCGCCTTTGCCTTTGCGCTAGCGACGTCTAAATCAGAGCTTGGCTTATCTTTGCTGGCCGAGCTATCTACAGACGCCCCTGCTCCGGCGCCCTTGCCTGGACCAAAATTTCCAACGCCCGACCATACGATCGCGCTTGGTAAGGCAATGAACAAAAGAAGTAATGCGATGAGGGTTCGCCCAGGTGTCATGAATCTGCGAAAACGATCGAATACTGACTCCGCACGCATGCTTTTATCCCCAAGTGTTAGCGCTTTTCTTGGCCCCTAAAACCTGACCAAGATTCAATTAGATTCGTTGAGTTGTCGATAATATCAAGACTGTCTAATTTCAACATACTTGACGTTATCGCAATCATTTCGACTTTAAAGACTCGATCCACCACCTTGCGATCTCTTCGAAAGCGATCAACCGATGAATCAATCGTCGTTTTGGCAAAGCCTCTTACCTCACCTGCGATGGCTAGGTTATGGCGGATTATTGCCATTTGCATCCTTCGCACTCGGCGCAGCACTGCTGCCCAATGAGAGCCATCAAACGCTCAGCTTGCTCTTGCTAAGGGTTTATGGCCTGTCAATTGTGAGCTTCATCGGAGCAATCTCCTGGGGATTTGCCATTGCAGTACCAGAGCTTACCGACCAAGAGCGTCGATCGCTTCTTTATTGGAGCGTTGTACCTTCTTTACTTGGATGCTCAAGTTTCCTCTTGCCTTCTTCCGGCGCTTGTCTCACCTTGGCGGTGATCGCCGCGCTCGCGCTTGCGGTCGATTTGCGCACTGCGATGCACCTCAAACTGCCCGCTTCATGGCGCATTCTTAGACTGCATTTATCGCTTGGCGCCATTGCATCGCTCGGCGCGGGCGCGTATATTGCGCACATCAGCGGTCGATGATCTGCTACTCGCCAAACTAAAAACGATGACCGAGTGCAGCAGACCAAAAGACACCACCACGGTGTCGATCCCATTGAAGACTCATATCGGCTACCAATAAATTGAGGTGCAAACCGAGGGAAGGATTTGCTTCAAGCTGAGTTGACTGATGGCGAGAGGGATTGTCGAACAAAGCTGCAGCAAGACCCCCATCAAAGCGAAGACTACTGCGCAAAACACTGTAAGCAGCCGTGAGGCTAAGCGGGCCGAATCCCTTTGATCCACGCAACTCAAGCATTTGTGAACCGATCCGAAGATCTTGCTCGTTGAGACTTTGGCTCGCTGAAAGCCGAAGCCCGATGGCAGGCATCAGTATCGATCCTGGATGGAGCGCCCAGCGCCAATCCAAGCCCGCAGTCTGCGCACCAAAACCAGGAAGTCGATTCAAGCTGAGTCCAACATCCATATCCCAGGGCAGGCCTTTACCGACCCGCAAACCAGGTACCCAATAATGCGAAGCGAACTCGGCTGTCGG
Source organism: Betaproteobacteria bacterium (assembly GCA_016868095.1). Lineage (GTDB taxonomy): Bacteria > Pseudomonadota > Gammaproteobacteria > Burkholderiales > Burkholderiaceae_E > UBA3064. The sequence continues at coordinate 1,784 of VGHV01000255.1, read as the reverse complement.
ACTTAAAGCAATAGCACGTTGCCAAATAGGCCCGGAGGCGACACGATAAGCGGTGCTCGTGACAGCAAGCTCAAAACCGCTTAAGCCCAAAGGTGTAGCGGGACTGAGCGCCCTAAAAGCAACGGCCTGACCAAGATCTGACGTCAGACGCTTGAATTCATGCGAACTCAGGTAAAGCTTGTCAGCGCTTGCGAGCGCTGCAACTTGCGCATCAGCCACAACCTGCGCCCTTGCTTGAAAACTTGCCATCAGCAAAAGGCTAGAAAGCCACAAGGAGCAGCGCAGCAATCGGCATAGACGACAAAGGAAAAAAAGCCACATGCTCAGCATAAGCAAAGGATAAACCTTGTCGGCCTTCAAGACCTCAAGGTGGCTTATGTCCTGCACCGATTGTTTATCTAGTAACTAGACCGAAAGATATTTGCGCTTAACCTCTTCATTTTGATCTAACTCTTTGATCGTTCCGATGAACACATCGCGGCCTCGATCAATGACAACAGCGCGATCGGCCAGGCCAAGGCAGAAATGTAAGTTTTGCTCTGCCAGCACAATCGTTGTACCCGCCACCTTCAAATCGGCAATCAAACGTCCTATCCTTTGGACCATGATCGGTGCAAGCCCTTCACTGGGCTCATCGAGCAAAAGGACGCTGGGATTTCCCATCAGACAGCGACCAACGGTCAGCATTTGCTGTTCGCCCCCAGACAATTGACCTCCGAGTCGTTGCTTTAGCGGCCCAAGCAAGGGAAGCATGTCGTAAACACGCTCGAGTGTCCATGGAAAATCCCCCTTAACCGAAGCCTTGATCGCTATTTGCAAATTATCGTCGACGGTTAAATCCGGGAAGATTTGCCGATCTTCAGGTACAAAACCTATACCCATTTTTGCGATCGTATGGCTTGCCATCGATTGCACCTCAACGCCCTGCAAGGCCACCTTCCCAGACTGGATCAGTAGCACACCTGCAATCGCCTTCATGGTCGTGCTTTTACCGGCACCGTTTCTGCCCAAGAGTGCAAGCGTTTCCCCCTCGCTAACCTGCAAGGACATATCGAAAAGTACCTGGCTCGATCCGTAGGAAACATTAATCGATGAAACCTTGAGAGCCGACCGACGAGCACTGCCTGCTGCGTCTTGGTGAACGCCATCTGCAATAACCTCTGGTCGCTCCTCTTTGCTCATACTAGGCACCTGGTGTTCCCAGATAGGCCTCAATCACTGCCTGATTCGTGCGGATTTCGTCGGCTGTGCCTTCGGCGAGCAAGCGGCCATAAGAAAGAACATGAATACGCTGCGACACTCTAAAAACAATATCCATATCATGCTCAATCAGCACAATGGTCAGCCCCCCCTTTTGCCAAAGTCGGTAAACCGTATCGATCATTTGTTCACGCTCTTCCGGACCCATACCAGCTACCGGTTCATCGAGCAAAAGCACTTTGGGCTTAAGAACCAGAGCAAGGGCAATATCGAGGAGCTTCTGATCGCCGTGCGACAAATTACCGGAAACTGTTGTAGCTTTTGAATCGAGTTTGAGTTGCTCCATTACCTCGAAGGCACGATCGCGGGTTTGTTGTAGGGGAAAGCTGCCGTGCATTTGAAGACTTCGACCAAGGGGCGATTGCAAGGCCCCACGTAGCGATTCTTCCACAGTTAGGCTGGCAAAAAGCTTTGCAACCTGAAATGCGCGGCCTATACCCTTTTTTACGATTTCAGACTCAGAACATCCAACAATATTTTCGCCGTCAAGCCAAACTTCGCCTTCGTCGGGCCGAATCGCACCT
>VGHV01000254.1 GCA_016868095.1 Betaproteobacteria bacterium | reverse complement strand
TCATCGATATACCGTTACCCAAGCCTCGCTCGGTGATCTGCTCACCAAGCCACATCAAAAACATCGTCCCGGTTACAAGGGTAACGACCGCCGTAAACTTGAACATCAGTCCTGGATCGATCACTAAACCAGGCTGCGCTTCAAGCGCAACCGCAATGCCAAAACCTTGAAATGTCGCCAATGCGAGCGTGAACCACCTGGTGTATTTGGTAATAGTCCGACGACCGGCTTCACCCTCTTTGCGCAAAGCCTCAAGCTGTGGAATCACAGCGGTAAGCAATTGCATAATGATCGAGGCAGAAATGTAGGGCATGATGCCCAGCGCGAACACCGTGAATCGCGATAATGCGCCGCCCGAGAACATGTTGAACATGTTCAGAATCCCACCGCTTTGACTCTTAAAGAGCGCGGCCAGCTGCTCCGGATCAATCCCTGGTACAGGAATATGCGCTCCAAGGCGATACACGACGATCGCCAAGAGCAGGAAAACTAGGCGACCCCTAAGGTCACCGAATTTACCCGACGCTGCGATGCCAGCGAGTGTGCTCACGCCAATTTACTTAAAAGCCCGAGTCCGACGCTCACTCAGCGATCGAGCCGCCGGCAGCTTCAATAGCCTGCCTCGCGGCAGCCGATGCTGTTATGCCCTTGAGCAACAACTTGCGGCTGAGCGAACCGGTTGCGATCACCTTGGCACGCTTGGCACGATGATGAGCCAACCCAACCTGCTTGAGTGCGAGTAGATCAATCTCATCAATTGCTATGGCCTGAAGATCTGAGAGGCGAACTTCTACAACATCGGGAGCTATGTGAGATACAAAACCACGCTTAGGGAGGCGTCGGTGCATAGGCATCTGACCGCCTTCAAATCCGACCTTGTGAAAACCACCCGACCGAGACTTTTGCCCCTTGTGACCACGGCCTGCTGTCTTACCCAAGCCCGATCCAATACCACGCCCGACGCGCTTGCGTGCACGCTTGGAACCCTCAGCCGGTTTGATTGAATTCAATTGCATGTCACACCACCTTCACCAAATAGGCCACCTTATTGATCATGCCCCGAACCGCAGGCGTATCCTCAAGCTCACGGGTTTGATTGATCCGCTTTAATCCAAGGCCTAATACCGTAGCCCGGTGTGAATCGCGGGTGCCATTCGGCGAACGCACCAGCATGACTTTCAGTGTCTTTTTACTCATCTCTTACTCCGATACCCAGGCTCAGCTGCAAACAGCTTCAGCCGAGGATTTCTTCAACCGTTTTGCCGCGCTTAGCTGCCACTTCCGCGGGGGTGTTGACGTTTTGCAAGGCGTTTAGGGTGGCTCGTACGAGGTTATAAGGGTTGGTTGAGCCAAGTGCTTTGGCGACCACGTTCGTAACCCCGACCACCTCGAAGACCGCACGCATCGGACCGCCGGCGATAATGCCGGTCCCTTCAGCGGCCGGCGACAAATAAACCGTCGAGGCGCCATGTTTGCCGGTCACAACATGATGCAAGGTGCCATTGCGCAACGAAACACGGATCATTCTCCGCCTTGCCTCATCCATGGCCTTTTGCACTGCGACCGGCACTTCACGTGCCTTGCCCTTGCCCATACCAATGCGGCCATCGCCATCACCGACGACTGTGAGCGCGGCAAATCCGAGGATACGTCCGCCTTTGACAACTTTTGTCACACGGTTCACCCCGATCATCTTCTCGCGAAGTCCGTCTTCACGGTCTTCACCGCCACCAACTTTAGGAACAATCTTGGCCATTGCTTAGAATCCGTTTGTTCTAAAAATAAAGTCCAGGTTTAGGTCAAAGCCTTAGAACTGCAGACCTGCTTCACGAGCAGCTTCTGCAAGCGCCTTGACGCGTCCGTGGTACTGAAAGCCGCTGCGATCAAATGCAACCGTTGCAATACCTGCAGCGATTGCCTTTTCTGCGATTGACTTGCCTACGAGTGCCGCTGCTGAAACATTGCCGCCCTTACCGCTTGCACCACCGAGCTGCGCCCTAATTGCTGGCTCCACCGTTGAAGCAGAGGCGAGCACCTTGGCACCGTGAGCATCGGTAATACTGGCGTAAATATGCAAGTTCGAGCGAAATACGGTAAGGCGATTCGCAAGCAACTGCCGAATCTTCAAGCGTGTCTGGCGCGAACGGCGCATCCTCGATGCTTTTTTGGTTGTATTCATAATCCGCTCCGATTACTTCTTCTTGGTTTCCTTGATCACCACGACCTCATCGGCGTAGCGAACACCCTTACCCTTGTAGGGCTCGGGAGGACGATAGGCTCTAACCTCGGCAGCAACCTGCCCGACGCGTTGTCGATCGGCGCCTTTGATCAAAATCTCGGTCTGGGTTGGTGTCTCAGCCTTGATGCCAGCAGGCAACTGGTAAACCACAGGGTGAGAAAAACCAAGCGATAGATTAAGGCTGCTCCCCTGAGCCTGCGCTCTGTAACCAACGCCCACGAGATTGAGCTTCTTCTCCCAGCCTTTGCTGACACCATGAATCATATTGGCCACCAGCATCCGGAAGGTACCTGACATGGCACCCGATTCCTTGGACTCATTAACAGCCCTGGAAAACAATTCATCACCCTCCCGAACCAAACGAACGAGCGGGTTGATTCGAAGGCTCAGCGTACCAAGTGCGCCCTTGACCGAAATCGAGGCGGAATCAAGCTGAACTTCCACACCGGAGGGAATCGCAACGGGCATACGTGCAACACGTGACATGAACTTCTCCCTTAGGCAACGTAGGCGAGCACTTCGCCGCCGACGCCATTGGCCCTTGCGCGCCGGTCTGTCATCACACCGCGCGGGGTTGAGACGATTGCAACGCCGAGACCATCCATAACCTTGGGCAGGGCTTCTTTGCCGCGATAGACCCGAAGTCCAGGCTTGGAAACGCGCTCAAGGCGTTCGATAACCGGACGTCCGGCGTAGTACTTCAGATTTACATGCAACTGGGACTTTGCCCCCTGATGCGCCACCTGAAAACCATCGATGTAGCCTTCTTCCTTCAACACTTGGGCAATGGCCACCTTGAGCTTGGACGAGGGCATGGTCACCGCACCTTTTTCAACGCGCTGCGCGTTGCGGATACGAGTGAACATGTCCGCGATAGGATCGCTCATGCTCATGGAATATTCCTTTTCCTATACTCTAAACAAATCCGATTTGCATCGGGTATATAAACAATGTCTTGCCTGCAGAACCCGCCGACAATGTTCTACCAGCTAGCCTTGACCATCCCGGGAACCTCACCACGCATCACTACTTCACGTAGCTTGTTGCGGCCGAGACCGAACTTGCTATACACACCACGGGGACGACCTGTGATTTCACAACGACTACGTAAGCGAGTCGGATTGGCGTTGCGTGGCAATTGCTGAATTGCGAGCCTTGCCTCGTACCTGTCCTCATCGGAACGGCTGGTGTCGTCAATGATGGCTTTCAGCGCAGCACGCTTGGCGGCGTACTTCTTGACCAAGGCTTCGCGTTTCAAGTTTCGATTAATTACTGATAATTTCGCCACAGCATCACCTCAGTTGCGGAATGGGAAACGGAAGGCAGCAAGTAAAGCCTTCGCCTCATCGTCAGATTTGGCAGTCGTGGTGATCGATATATTTAAACCACGGATCGCATCAATCTTGTCGTATTCGATTTCTGGGAAGATGATTTGCTCTTTAACCCCGATGTTGTAATTACCCCGTCCATCGAAGGCCTTAGCGGAAACACCACGAAAATCACGAACCCGCGGCAAAGCAACCGTGACAAGACGGTCAAGAAATTCAAACATACGCTCACCGCGCAGCGTGACCATCGTGCCGATTGGGTAGCCCTGTCGGATCTTGAATCCTGCAATAGCCTTCTTTGCCTTCGTGATGACGGGCTTCTGACCGGCAATCTTCGTTAAATCGCCAACTGCGTGGTCAAGCACCTTTTTGTCTGCCACAGCCTCAGACACACCCATGTTCAGGGTGATCTTAGTGATTCGAGGAACTTGCATCACCGATTTGTAGCCAAACTGCGTCATCAGGCTAGGTACAACCTGTTCTCTATATAACTGCTGGAAACGTGCCATGATTTTCTTCTCTTGAAGTCGCTTGATGTCGGTCACTTAAGCCGCTTGCTGAGCCTACAGACACCGCCGCTTGATCAGGCCTTGACCTGCTCGCCATTGGATTTGAAAAACCTTACCTTGGTACCGTCTTCCAGCACTCGAATACCGACACGGTCACCTTTGCCTGTTGCTGGGTTAAAGAGCATGACGTTGGAGCGGTTGATGGGCATGGTCTTATCAACAATCCCTCCAGTCTCGCCCTTCATAGGATTAGGACGAACATGCTTCTTTACAACGTGTACACCCTCTACCAAGATTTGCTGCTCATCGATACGCCGAAGCACGGTTCCCCGCTTTCCCTTATCGCGCCCGGTGATGACAACAACTTCGTCGCCTTTACGAATTTTTTGCATTTGGCTAACTCCTCAACACCGCTCAAAGCACTTCGGGTGCAAGCGATA
>VGHV01000253.1 GCA_016868095.1 Betaproteobacteria bacterium | reverse complement strand
CGTTGGGCCACGAGGCTAGGGCTGCTCGCCGCGCAAACCCTAAGAACATCCCGGCGCTGCAAAGCTTTTCTACCAACCGATTGCTGCACCATCGCTTCGGGGATCTGAGCCACCCGCCAAGACTTTTGTAACAGGATCAATAACAATGCCATGCGCATGACCTGCCAATTCGTTCCACGCACCCCAGCGATTCAATAAATGGCCGCTCGCTTCCAATGCGTCGATCGTTTCCTTTGGAAAACGACTTTCGATATGTAAAGTGTCTCTTGATTCACCTAAAGCAAAGCGGCCAGACAACCACCTTGGGGTCTCAAGCGCCTGCTGGATATCACAGTCATAGTCAAGCATCGCCACATAGGCTTGAAGCTGTATTTGAGGCTGGCCATCAGCGCCCATACAACCCAATACGCTCCAAAGTTGCTCATCGCGAAAACCCATCGAAGCAATGAGCGTGTGCATCGGTGTCTTGCCAGCCTCGAGCCGGTTGGGATGGCCTGAATCAAGTGAAAAATAAGCACTACGGTTTTGCAAAACCACGCCTGTTTCACCAGCAACGACCGCCGAACCAAAGGCACCGTATAAACTTTGTATCAATGAAACGGCGTTACCCTCGGCATCAGCCACAGCAAGGTAAATCGTATCGCCCGTAAGGCTGCCATAAGAAGGCACCTTATCCCAAGGTAAAGCATGGTTTGGATCAATCAGGCTGCGTCGTTGAGCCGCATAGCTTGGATCAATCAATCGCTTCATAGGGACATCGACAAAACGTGGGTCTGCCAAAAAACGATCACGATCGTGATAGGCAATTTGCTTGGCCTGTACGAGCATATGAACATGCTCTAGGCTGAGGTAACCATTGCCTCTTAAATCATAACTTTCCAACATCTGGAGCATTTGAATGACTGTAAAGCCTTGCGTGGGGGCAGGCGTCTCATAAAGCGTTAAGTCGCGATAAGTCCCACGAATCGGATCAGCCCAAAAAGCATGCTGTGCAGCTAAGTCCTCAGCATCGAAAACCCCGCCATGAGCGGCTGAAAATGCCGCAAGCATCTTGCCAGTCTCACCGCTATAAAAGCCGCTCGTACCGTCTGCGGCAATCGCCTCCAGGGTTCTCGCAAGGCCCGCGTTGACTAGAACCGACCCAGCCTTAAGCGGACCATCGGGCAAAAAGAGGCGCCTGCTGTAGGCATGAGGCATGAGATCAGCCTGACAAAAGGCAAGCCATCCGGCAACCCGCGGCGTGATGACAAAGCCCTCCCTGGCATAGTCGATGGCACTTGCCAAAATACGCTTTAAGGGAAGGCGTCCATAAGCCTTATGGGCCTCGCCCCAGCTCGATACCGCACCCGGTGTCGTTAGTGTCGCGGGCAGCACACCGCGAAACGGAATCTCACTTAATCCCTGACGCTTGAGCGCGCTCAAATCGGCATGCCGAGACGCCCGACCACCACCATCCAGAAATCGCACCTTGCCCTGTTTGGCATCGTTGATCAGCCAAAACGCATCACCACCAAGTCCAGTCATATGGGGGTAAATAACGCCAAGCACTGCACTTGTGGCGATCGCTGCATCAACTACCGAGCCACCGGCCCTTAATACATCAACGCCTGCTGCTGAAGCAAGACTATGGGGTGATGTGACCATGCCTCGACGGGCAAGGGTCGCAGGCCTTCCTGTTCTAATTTCAATCATTAATCCAGCGTCTGTTATGCGTGTTTATGCGCAGCCCGGTTGTAAACATCTAAGGCAGCCTGCTCGGCATCACCCATTTTCACTTGGACACCGAACTCGGGTAATTCACAAGTGAGCGCTCCAAGACATGACATCACATTGGCGCGACTGCATGACTGACCCATCAGACCGAAGCGCCATATTTTGCCGGCAAGAGGTCCGAGTCCTGCGCCGATCTCCATACTGTAGTCAGCAAGTAGGCGCTTTCTTAGCTGCGCCTCGACACCTGGTGCAAAACTTGCGGGTACCTTTACAGCATTCATTTGTGGCAAACGATTTGCTGGATTGACGAGGAATTCGAGGCCCATGGCTTCGATACCTGCTTTAAAGGCTTCATGATGCAAATGGTGCCTTGACCAAGCTTGCTCAAGGCCCTCTTCCTGAAGCATGACAAGCGACTCGTGAAGCGCAAACAGGCTGTTAATCGGCGCGGTGTGGTGATACGTTCTTGCAGTCTCACCCCAGTAATCCAGAACCAGATTTAAATCCATAAACCAGCTTTGAACCTGCGCCTTATCTTTTCTCGCCTTGACCCGATCAATCACGGCATCGCTATAAGAAACAGGCGACAAACCTGGCACACAGGAGAGGCACTTTTGCGAGCCTGAGTAAACAGCATCGATTGCCCAATCGTCGACCAATAGCGGCACACCTGCAAGCGATGTAACCGCATCGCAAATCACAAGAGCACCGAATTCGTGGGCAATGCTTGTTAAGGTTTTCGCATCGGATTCAGCACCGGTTGAGGTTTCGGCGTGTACAAAACCAACGGTTCGAACCGATGGATGTCGCTGCAAGGTCTCGCGAAGCTTATGGGGATCGCAGGGCGCGCCCCATTCATCATCAATAACGATCGCACGCCCACCCGAGCGCTGAACGTTTTCAACCATGCGACCGCCGAAGACGCCGTTACGCACCACGATGACATCATCGCCGGGTTCGACCATGTTGACAAAGCTCGACTCCATCCCAACCGAACCAGGCCCCGACAAAGGAAAGGTGAGCTGATTTTTGGTTTGGTAAGCGTATCGGATTAACTGCTTGATCTCATCCATCATGCCCACAAACACAGGGTCAAGATAACCTATCGAAGGTGCAGACGATGCTGCAAGTACCCTGGGATGAATTTCTGAAGGCCCTGGGCCCATCAAAATACGCTTGGGTGGATGGAAGGACCCGATAGCTTTTGTAGGTGCGAATCGCGAGGTTTGCGTGGGATTGGTGTGCGTCGACATGGTGCGTGCTTAAGATAAAAGATTGTGATGATGGTGCAAAACCCCTGTTTGTGCACCAGATGAATTCCGGGGCTTTCAAATTGTTGCGCTTGATGTTGTGCCAAGCGCAGCAACCGCGGGTGAAACCCCGATTTGTGCTCAATTGAAACGAATGAAATCAGAGCCTTGTGGCACACTCCCCCGGGCTAGCAATGACATCGTCAACTTCTCCTCCAAAAACATCATGAGCGCAAACTCGAGCGGCACAACACATACGGAGCCCTCCGAATCTACGAAGAGGCTTTTGAGAGGCATCGATCACATCTCCGAAGTCACCGGCAATGTGTTTGCCTGGCTGATGGTTCCACTGGTTGGTGCGGTGGTTTGGGAAGTCGTCTCTCGTTATTTTTTTAATAAGCCCACCGAATGGTCTTACGATTTGACCTACATGCTTTACGGCAGCCTCTTCATGCTCGGCGCTGCCTACACGCTTAGGCGAGGCGCTCATATCCGTACTGATTTTCTTTGGGATAACTTCAGTAACAAGACCAAGGGCTGGATCGATACCGTCGCTTACGTGGCGTTCTTTTTCCCAACGCTGGCACTACTTTTCATGGTTAGTATGGAGGAGTTTAGCCATGCGTATGCAAATTCAGAGCGATCTGAGCAAACCGTCTGGCGCCCGCTTCTTTGGCCGATGAAACTATCAATTCCGGTTTGTTTTTTCTTACTGATGCTTCAAGGCATATCCGAACTTGTCAAAGCATGGTATCTGGCACGCACTGGTGAAGAACTCGATCACCGCGAGAAAGTGGAGATCTGAGTATGGACAATCAACAGCTGTTGGGTCTGGTGATGTTAGTCCTGATGATTACTGTCATCTTCGCCGGATTCCCAATTTCATTCACAATTCTATTTCTCGCGCTCGTATTCGGCTATGTTGGCTTGGGCGCCAATGTATTTGATCTCGCCTACTTCCAAACCATCGGCATGATGAAGGAAGAATTGCTTGCAGCGATTCCCATGTTCATTTTTATGGGGTTTCTCACCGAACAAGCGGGACTCATGGAGCGATTGTTCATCGCACTCAGACAGCTTCTCGCACCCATACGTGGATCACTTTATGTCGTGGTGATTCTGACTGCTACGATTTTCGCCATGGCCACCGGTATCGTTGGTGCAGCGGTGACCGTATTGGGCATTATGGCCGGTCCGATCATGATTCGTGCTGGCTACGATCACCGGTTAGCCGCTGGTGCGATTGCTGCGGGGGGCACGCTTGGCACGCTCATCCCGCCATCGGTTATGCTGATTGTTATGGGCCCAGTGCTTGGGGTCTCTGTTGCAAGTCTCTACGCCTCAACCTTTGGACCTGGTTTCCTGCTTGCTTTTATGTACATCGTTTACTTACTAGTACGCAGCTATATCAACCCCAAACTTGGCCCCCCCGTTCCGATGGAAGAGCGAACAGGGTCACTATTTCTGATCCTGAAAGAAATTGTGATTGGGACGCTTCCGCTAATTGCATTAATAACCGCGGCACTCGGATCGATTCTCGTCGGACTTGCTACTCCAAC
>VGHV01000252.1 GCA_016868095.1 Betaproteobacteria bacterium | reverse complement strand
CAGCACCAAATGCTGCAATCGGTTGATGTTGTGAGTCAAACACGATCAAGGGCGCCATGGATGTGTAAGCGCGCTTATAGCCATCGACGCTGTTGGCAGCACCGCCTCGCTTATTTGCTTTTATCGTTTCGACGGGATAAAGGGGTGCCTCTTGGAGATTGCTTGTGAAGTTGCTCATCACATTATTGATAAAAAAACCTCCGGCACTAACGCGGGAGCCAAAATTCAAGTTAATCGTTGTTGCCATGACAACCATGTTGCCCTCGTCATCAATGACCGTGAAGTGACTCGTTGCTCCATGCGCGAGTGCATCGTTGGCTGGCTCGCCGTCAAGCACACCCAACTTTAAGTGACTGGGCAGGCCGGGTTGAATCTTCTCAAGGGATCGACTGCCAATCATTGCAGCGCGCGCCTGAACATACTCCTGAGCCAGTAGGTCTTCGCCGAGGTCTCTGACAAATTCGGGATCACCGGACCATTGCCTTCGGTCCGAAGTTGCTAGGCGGGCAGCCTCGACGTATTGATGTACAAATTGCTCGTCTAGAAAGTTCCACGATAGCGGTGAATGAAGTTCGAGGGCATCAAGAATTTTTAGGGTTTGAAGTACTGCGAGCCCGCCAAATGATGGCGAGGGAAAGCTGCAGATCGTAACGGAAAATATTATGGTGCAAAGAGGATTTCTTTCAATAACTTTATAAGTTATAAAATCCGAAATATCGAGTTGACTCTCGATGCCTTTTCCCTTGAGAGCGTAAATCATCGTCTCAGCACCACCTTGCTCGAGCCATCCCTGGTACCCCTGCTGAGCAAACAGCCTCAGGGTTTTCGCGTATTCAGGATTTGTGAGCCTATCCCCAGCCCTAAGGTTAGTTGAAAACACTTGATCGATTGCATAGGGTGGCCCAGCTGATCGGCTTTGTTTGAGCACTGATTCAAGATAGACTGAAGCGCTGAAACCGCTCTGCGCGCGTTCGATGGCATGGTCAAAGAGTGTTGACCATTGCAAGCGCCCCCAGCGCCTATGCATCACTTCAAGTATCGGCATCGTGCCCGGCACGCCGGCACTCCGGCCGCCTCGAGATGCAGACTCAATCGACAGACGCGATCTATCGAAATCCAGCAACAGGTCCTCGCTGACCTTGCCCGGCGCCCTTGCGAGACCATCTAAGGCGTGAAGCCGATGTTGTTTGGCATCCCAATAGAGTAACAAGCTTCCTCCGCCGGGGCCGGAAGACTGTGGTTCAACAAGTCCGAGCATCGCCTGAATCGCTACAGCTGCATCTGCTGCTGTACCACCGCGTTCCAGAACCATATAACCAGCCCGAATTGCGTCAGGATGTTGGGCCAGGACAATTGGGCTCTTGGACTTGTTATCGCTCCCTTGGGCATGGGTTAAACCTTGGGCTAGTAGCAACAATAGGCATAGCAAACAAGCTATGTACTGAAAACAAGGCCGGCTCAGGGTAGTGAATGGATGTGTGAAACGTTTCATGATGAGAACCGCGATGTTGATATGTTCGTAAAACTACATTGAGATTTCGCCTGCACTGATCAAAGCAAAGTGTCCATCGCTACCGTGACATCGAGCGGAAGACTTTGGCTTGCTGACGCACATGGCTTGATTGATTGTTCAGTAAAACTTACAATGTAAGTATGAAATCCATTGCGAATGTAAAGTTTAGCCGATAAGCATGAATCCGGACTTGGCGCTAAAACACCCACCTGTTGTCGCAAGTATGGCATCCCAGCGGTCATGGCTCGTGATGCTCCTCGCAGCTTCGGCCGGTGGGCTTATTGCGTATGTCGGCGTGACGGGCCTTATCAATGCTGGCTTTGCAGAAGGCTTGTTGAGCCAATCAAGCAATCATTGGCCTTTGGTGATCGCTTGCTGGCTAGTTGCAGTTTGGGTTCCGATCGCGATTCACGAGCTTGGTCACATGACCGGTGCCGTGTTAGCGGGCCTTTTGCCGCTGATGCTCTTTTCAGGTCCTTTGCAATTGGAACTTGAAGCAGGCAAGTTGCGTTGCTCGATCAATCGTCACCGTTCAACCTGGGGAGGACTAGCAGTCGCCATACCGAGGGCGGGTAGTTCTCTTGAACCTAGGCAGGCCATATGGACTGTGGCGGGTGGCCCCTTATCGAGTGTCTTAGTCGCCCTCGTTACCTTAACTATGTATCCTTACTTGAGCGGAATTGAATCAGTTCTCTTTCTTCAAGTCGGTCTCATGTCACTGGCCATCGGGGTCGCAACCTTGATTCCCTTGCAATCGGGTGGCTTTGCTTCTGATGGCGGTCAGCTTTGGCAATTGCTGCGCAGTGATGTACGAGCACTACAACGATTGGAACTTGCTGCGATTATCGCTCGGAACTTTTCTGGACATCGTCCAGGGCAATGGGATTTAGAAAATCTTCAGAAGATTGCACGAGAATCTAAGCTGGCTGTCTTGAAAACTTCTGCGCTTCTTCTTGCCGCACAGGTACTTGACGACCGGCCCGACGCTCAAGCTGCGCTCAGAGGCTTTGAATCCCTTGCCAAAGATCTGCATAACGGAGGACTTGCAGCTTACCCTCGAGCTTTTCGCGTTGGACTGACGCTGCCGATCGCTATCTATCTTGCACAACAGCGCCGTGACGCAGATGCAGCGCAGCGTTGGATGGAGGCATACACGGATGGGATCGAGGAGCCGCACGAACGCTTGTACGCAAGAGCAGCGATCTGCATGGCTCGTGGTGATGTAGCTGGAGCAAGGGCGCTCGCTCTTGAGGCACTTGAGCAATTATCAAAAAATCCACCTACAGGTCTTAGAGAGCTTGCAAGTGAACGTCTGCGCGCGATTGCACGCTTTGAGACGTCGACGATTTCTACTTGATAATCATTGGTGGCTCATAGTTTGAGCCACTGAGCACTTAGTATGGGTACATCTCAAACCAAAGTAAGGAGTGCTTCATGGTTAGGTGTTTTCATCGATTATCGGGTGCCGGTGTCACATTATTGCTTTGCCTAAGCTCTTGGTGGTCAATTGACACAATTGCCTTCCACTATGAAAAGTATGTTGAAAAGCAATACGCAATGGGTAATTGGGCCATGACCCGCCATTCGGAAAAATCGGCAAGCGCCTCATCTCCTGCACAGGTATTGAGGGTCAAGTGCAAGGACAAGACGGAATGCATATGAGGGCGAGCAGGGTGGCTTTGCATAACCGATCAGTTGTGTACAAATCGTCCGATTTAACCGCTTGGCTGCTCAAAGATCATACAAGTCGTTGTTGCATGGCCGTAGACTTTTCCTTCGGCATCCACGATGCGTCCCTCAGCGGTTGCGACTTGGCGGCCCACATGGATTACTTTAGCCTCGGCACGTACGAGCGAAACGTCTTGTGTCAAAGCACGCACCATATTCACCTTCAGCTCCAAGGTGGTGTATCCCTTTTTTGGCTGCAGCGTCGAGTGGACTGCGCAACCCATCGCAGAGTCAAGAATCGTGCAAAACCATCCGCCGTGCACGGTACCAAGTGGGTTGTAGTGATTAGGTTGAGGTCTTCCCTGGAAGATCGCAAAGCCGAGTGCGATCTGAATCGGTATGAAGTCTAAGGTGTCGCCAATTGGTGGCGAGCGAAAGCGCCCGTCAAAGATGCCTTGAAAAATCTCAAGGCCGCTCAAAGCGATAATCTCATCGCGCGGCAGTGGCCCGGGGCCAGCCAATCGAGCTCGTACATCAGACTCTTCACGTTCCCAGGCTTCGAGTGTTTTGTTGCGAATCATTAACTCCCTCCAACGGTTAGGACTTGAAAAAGTCGCTACGATCCGCCCAGCCGTCGATCTTTCGATCGAATAGTTGGATCATTCGATCGATCGTTGACGAAGAGGTGCTGAATCCTGATAGCGGCTCATGAATATGTTGTGTAACGGTACAAAGCATATAAAAAAACTACCAACCGTTGAAGCGTTGCCACGTCGGGCCGACTTCAAGCTCAGCGCTGCCGTTGCTGATGACGGTGTGATAAGCAGGAAATTGTGCACCGGTCGCACAGGCGTGGTTTGGCAGTATTCTCAGTCGAGTCCCGATTGGAAAGCGAGTACTTATATCGATTGCATGACGACCGCTTTGCTCACTAATGATGCCGTGCTCCTGGTTTGCGCTTATCAGTTGATAGTTGGCAAGTGGTTGGCCGTTGATGTCGCATACCTGTCCGTAGCCATAATCAATCGCTTGTTTTTGGGTTCCGCGGTCTCGGCTCATCGCCATCCAGCCCGCATCCACAATAGCCCATCCTTTTTCCTTTTGATGGCCGATCACCGTGGTGAGCACGCTAAGCGCAATATCGTCGAGTTTACAGACGCCGACATTTGCCATGACAAGGTCAAAAAAGACATAGACCCCGGCCCGAACCTCAGTCACGCCCTCGAGACTTTGCGCTGAAAGCGCCGTCGGTGTCGAACCAACGCTCACCTGATCGCAGGCTATGTTTGCGGCACGCAGTCGGTTTGCTGCCCTTAGGCAAAGGGAGAGCTCTTGTTCTGCTAGGACAGCCA
>VGHV01000251.1 GCA_016868095.1 Betaproteobacteria bacterium | reverse complement strand
GGCAGTCCTTAAGAGTGGCCCTCAACTGCAACTGCCAGTCTTGATTAACTAATTGCGATTCAAAGCCCCAATCCAGGATCAGCATCCATTCGCCATTTTCCATGCGGGATTGAAGCATTTGGGTAAATTGCGTCAGAAAGCTAGATGGGCCTTTGATGCGACATGCTCGGGTGGTTAGGGTGCGCAGCGCTATTCAGCGGCCATTCCTTGCGCAGCGGCTTCTTAACGAGCGCAGCAGGCGCGGGAGCAAACTACTAGAGGATTTACCGATTTGTTTGAATGATTGCCAGACCATTTTCGGAGGGCTTTTGGCTAAGTTCGGAGGGCTTTGGGCTAAGCCAGGCTCACCCTAAGCCCGCTACGCGTCGACTGCACCACTGCCTCCAGGATGGCAACGTTGGCTGCCATTTCATCGGTTGGAATCGGGTAAATCGCGCCAGTGAGAATGCTCGCGGCAAAAGCTTCCAGATTGTCGCGAACGCTTGGATGACTGGAAAAGCTGATCGATTCTTCTGCTGCACCCCGGCGGGCGATCCGCATAGTCCAGCCCTTGGGATTTTCAGGATGAGCGTTATCGCGTATATCGATCCAGCCGCTGCTACCGTACACCGCAAAACGGCCAGAAAATGGCGTTGCAAGAATTGCGCTGATTAAAGCATGTCCACCCTCGGCGAATTCGACCAATACCCCAAGCGTGTCGCCGTTGCGCAACTCGCCACTGAAACGACCCAAAGCAGCAGTCACTGCTTTAGCCCTGCCGAACACGGCAACTGCAAGGTCAATAAGGTGAATACCCGTTGCGGTTAATGGTCCAGCGGGGGCATTGCGCTCTTCAAATCGCCAGTTATCCTGGCTCATCCCTAAAAACTTGTCCTGATTAAAGTTAGCTTCCATTTGCAGCGGCGTACCGATTTCTCCGTCACGAATTATGGCAAGCGCCTTGACGATGGGTGGCTCGAAACGCTTTTCATGGCCTAAACCCAGCTTTAAACCTCGGGATTTCATCGCTTCGATACTGAGATGGGCCTCTTGAGTGCTGAGGGCGAGCGGCTTTTCACAAAACACATGCTTGCCTTTTTTTGCAGCCTGAAGAATCTGGGCGCTATGTGCTGCGTGTGGCGTGCAAAGAATCACTGCATCGATTGTCTCAAGGGCGAGCACACTATCGTAGCTCTCTGCCCAATCGATGCCACGTTCAGCAACAAAACCTTTGCCCTGCTCTGCAGCTAGATCGGTGGCTACGACCACAACAACACTGGGACATTGACTGAGTTGATCGACAATCAGTTTTCCCCACCAACCCAGACCCACCACACCGACACGCAATTGATTCACTTTCTTGATACCCTTCCACTAACTGCGTTACAAAAACAAAAAACAGGTTTCGATCAGGGCCTGCTTGAGCCGTAATTTAGCCCAATGCCTAAGACTAGCTTAATGCTTGCGTAAAGCAAGGAGTTGCAATGCCGCTTGAACACTTAGAACACTTTCTGATTCAAACCCCTCAGCTTCAGGCCACTCGAGATTGGTACGTCGATGTTCTGGGTATGCGGGAGGGTTGGCATCCCGACTTCAAGTTCCCGGTTGTTTGGCTTTACCTCGGCGATAAGGACGTATTACATCTCACGGAGGGCGGGGCCAATGTAAGTCAAAACCGGCTCAGTTATCTCGGTCAGCAATCGACCGAAACCCAAGGGACAGGCGTTCTTGATCATGTTGCCTTTCGTTGTACCGACCTTCCCGGCATGATGCAGCATTTACGTGCGCGTAATATCGCCTTCAACGAACGCATGGTGAGCGATCAGGGGCTTTATCAACTCTTTCTTTTCGATCCGAATGGCGTCAAGGTCGAATTGAACTTTGCCAACGAGGAAGCCATTCGTCATGGCATCGAAGCACCTGTCAAGGCAAGCGAACTTTCCAACTAAGGTCTTCGAGGGTCCGAACTCAACCTGCTTTGTTGGCGAAGGCCAAAGCGGGTAGCCATGTCGCAATTTGCGGCCATATTGCAAGGCTTAGCACCAGCATGAGAAGGCAAAACCAATAAGGGATCGAATTTCTGAAGATCTCAGCAAGCGGGATTTTTTCCTGCGGCAAGGCTGCGCGCACAGTAAAAACCAGAATCCCAAAGGGCGGGGTGAGAAGCCCGGTTTCGATCGCGACAATGCCCATGATTGCAAAAGCGAGTGGATCGAAGCCAACCGCTTGTGCGACTGGGGCAAAGACGGGAACGGTCAGCAGGATGATCGAGATAGAGTCAATAAGACAGCCCAGAACAAACCAAACCCCGACCATAATCATCAAGATCATAGCGGGACTAAGTCCTGAACTCACAAAGAGATCCTTGGCGGCTGCAGTTATGCCCGTCATCGAAAGAACACGGGAATACAGCTGTGCAGTGATCAATAGCAAGAGCAAGGGTGCTGAGGTTCGACCAACCGAAACAATCACTTCCATCAAACCACGCAAGCGCAATCCGCGAAGCAGTGCAACGATCATGGCGCCCACCGCGCCAACGCCAGCGCCTTCAGTGGGCGTGAAGGCACCGAGCCAAATGCCGCCAAGTGTTCCAATGACAAGGGCAACGACAAGCAGGGTACTGAAACTTGCCATGCTTAGCGAAATTTCCTCGCCTTGTTCAGACTCACTGCCCGTCTCCGAGGGAGCCGAGGCTTTTTCTTGGGTGGCCTTTCCCTCACCGAGGCGGTTGGGATCAGTAAGCGCGACAAAAAAGACGTAGGCACTGTAAAAAACAACCAATAAGATTCCTGGCACGATACCTGCGAGAAATAATCGCCCGATCGATTGTTCAGTGAGGATGCCCCAAACAATCATGAGCACACTCGGTGGAATCAACATGCCAAGACAGGCCGACCCGGCAACGCATCCAAGGGCAAAGCCACGGTCATAACCGTGTCTTCGCATCTCCGGATAGGCGATCCGAGAAAATGCTGCGGCGGCGGCGATACTCACGCCGGTAACAAAGGCGAAAATAGCATTGGCAAAAATCGTTGCAATGCCAAGTCGGCCAGGCATTCGCCCCAAGCCACGGTTGACAAGTGCAAACACGTCGCGTGCTGCACCACATCGCGCCAGAAATTCCCCCATCAACATGAAAAGCGGGATGACAGCGAACACATAGTCACGAAGGGCTTCGTATGCGGTGTTGGAAACAAACTGTTTCACCACCTCAATGTCGCCTTGCATGACGTAAATGCCGAAGGCGGCCGTAAAGCCTAGTGCGATGGCAATATGGACCCCGCAAAGCGTGAGCAGCAAAAGCACTCCAACCACGAGAAACATTTCGGTACCACTAAACATGCGGAGCCTCTCCGGCTTCGTCTCGAAGTCCAAGAATCTCAAAAACCGAAAGCGCGGCAATGAGATATTGCAGGGCAACCAAACTACTAGAAAAGACAATTACGAAACGCGCAGGCCATACAGGGATACGCAAAGCCCCTTCGCCTTCAAACTCGTTGGACACCCAGGCGTGGATCGCACCGTCCACGCTTCCCCATGCAATCAATGCAAAAAATCCGGCACCTGCGAGATAGCCGATCACCATGAGCAAACGGCGCAGCGCTTTGGGGCAGAGTTCAAGGATGACATCAACCCGGATCATCGAACCTGACCTTACAGCGTGCGAAGCCTGCAAAAAACAAATGATGACAATCGAAATCTCCACCATCTCTTTGGTACCCTTCACGGGCTTTAGCCAAATGTCACGACCGAGAACATCGGCGACAACGAGAAAGCTGAGTGCGAAAGCCAATAGGGCTGCGAGCACGAGCAGCGCCTTGGTCAGGAGATCGTTGAGGCGAATCAGCATGTGGTTTTTGGCCTGGCCTTTGGTTTGCAATCGGCAAACGCAAGGCCTGAGCAATTAAAGGTCTTCGAACTATTTAATTGCGTAGCGAACAGGCCATTTATGCCCCAACTTTTCAGCTTCCTCAAGCGCTAGCTTCAGCACCTGAGTGGCAGGGAGTCCCATCTTGTCAAGCTCGCTTGCTCGCTCTTGGGGCCAGGCGCGAAGTGAATTCGCCCAGTCGACACGAACTGAGTCGGGGAGGCTGCGCACCGTACCGCCAAAGGTCTTGATCTGGTTGAGCTGTTGAGGATAGTTTTCCTTGTTGACCGTGCCGGTCTTGGCTTCATACTCCCTCGCGACTTCGGCGATGATGCTTTGCACTTCCTTCGGTAAGCGATTGAGGCGAGCGCGATTCATCGTCATGCCATGCCAGGTTATCGCTCCAAACCCGATTTCGGTGTAGTACTTGCCTTGTTCGTAGAGTTTGAAGTTAACCCATCCCGAAGGGAACATGATCCAGCCCTGGTAAACCCCAGTTTGCATCGCGGTATAGGCTTCGGGCAATGAGGATTGCACTGGCACCGCACCGGCATATTCAAGCCATTTAAGGTTTAGACCGGCACCTGCAAGCTTTCGCCCTTTGAGATCGGCAACACTGTTCCATTCAAAGTTGGTACCAAGGTTATAACCATTATCTGCGATCAAGGCGAGCAGGACCTGGTTGTACTTATCCTCC
>VGHV01000250.1 GCA_016868095.1 Betaproteobacteria bacterium | reverse complement strand
CCGATTGTTCGCCCATCCAGCAACAAAACAAAAGCTTATGAGCTTGCTTGGCATGCTCGATCACCGCCGAAGCAATAGCTCGCGGATCAATGCCCTGCTTGGGCGTAAAAATAATTAAGACGGCATCGACGCTTTGTTGCTGTGAAATCGCCTCGAGTGCAGCCTGATAATGCTCTGCCCCTGCCTGCTCGCCCAAGTCAAGTAAGGCACTTAGATCAGCTTGAGGATCGAGCTTTTCCATGAGCGCTTGCGCTTGTTGATCGCTTAGCCGACCGAGTTCAAGTTTACAAGATGCAATGCGGTCAGCGGCAAGTACACCTACCCCGCCACCGTTGGTGAGCACCGCAAGACGTCTTCCCCTAGCTCGAGGGCGATTGGCCAGGCACTGCGCCGCTGAGAAAAGCTCGGTCATTGAATGCACACGAACCGCACCAGCACGTCGGAGCGCAACTTCAAAGATCTCATCGCGTCCAACCATGGCGCGGCAATGCGTTTGTGCTGCGCGCATGGCATCGGGCTGGCGCCCAGCTTTAAGAACGATGACAGGCTTTGTACTTGCCAAAGCCCTCAGACTCGACATAAACGCGCGAGCACTTTGAATACCTTCCAAATGCACAACGACTGATTTCGTTTTTGGATCGTTGGCAAGAAAATCAAGGATGGCTTCAAGCGTGACACCAGGATAAGACCCAAGGCATGCGACCAGCGAAAAGCCGAGCCTGCCCTGTTGAGCCCAGTCAAGCACGGCACTTGCAAGCGACCCCGATTGCGCAACAAAAGCTATCGAGCCTGGATGGGCCATGGCACCGAGCATCGACGCATTCAGTCCGAGCGAAGGCCTTTGCATGCCAAGGCTATTGGGCCCAAGCAGCTTAATACCCCGAGCATGCGCCTCATGATGGATCTTTTGGGCGCTGCGCTGATCCATTGCCTGACCAAGCATGACCAGCGCACGGCATCGCATTTGCTCAAGACGCTCAAAAACTGCTTGGGACGTTTTGGCGTCAAACTTCGCAATCGCCAAGTCGACCGCTTCAAGCGCCAAGTCGACTGCTTCAAGCGCCAAGTCGACCACTTGAAGCGCCGGAGCAACATGAGTATCGATAGTCGGTTGCTTACTACCGATGATTGAAACCTGCACAGAACCAGCAAAGCCGCCAGCAATAAGTCGGTCGTGAAATGGCTTTAACCAGGTATCCACATGCTCGGCATCGCAAAGCAAAGCGATCGCTTGCGGATTGAATAGTCGGTCAAGTGCGTGCTTATCCATTACAGGCTTTTACGCTGATTCGATGACAGCATCATGGCGCAAAAAGCGATTTGCTCGTGCATAAAATTAGCCGTCAAGGCCAAGTAAAGCCTTCACGTGACTGCTCGCACTGCGCGCCAATGCATCAAGCTCGTAGCCCCCTTCAAGGCATGAGATCACCCGCCCCTGAGCATGCTTATCGGCAACTTGCATCATCTGTTTGGTGACCCATGCAAAGTCCTTCTCAAGCAAGCCGAGGCCGCCCATGTCATCCCACTGATGACCATCAAAGCCTGCAGAGATATACATCAGCTCGGGTTTGAATCGATCGAGTGCCTCAAGCCAGTGGCTTTGGACAGCCTCTTGGAAGACATCGCCTCGAGATCGCGCAGGCAAACCAATATTGACGCGATAAGGACTTTTCTCGGTTTCGACATGAAAGGGAAATAGACCGGTCTGATAAGTGAAACACATTAAAACTCGTGAATCATGATAAAAAACAGACTCACTGCCATTGCCATGGTGAACATCGAAGTCAATCAATGCGACGCGCTGGATCTGATAATGCTCCAGGGCATGACGAATACCTACCGCGATATTATTGAAAAAACAAAAGCCCATGGCTTCATCAATAGTGGCGTGGTGACCAGGCGGCCGAACATTACAAAATACAATACGATGCTGGCCTTGCATCACCAGATCGGTGGCCAGCACCGTTGCGCCTGCGGCGCGGCGCGCAGCCTGCAAGCTGTGTGCGTTCATCAAGGTGTCGGGGTCGATTCGTTGATAGCCCTCGCTGGGCGCAAGCGAAAACATCCGATTCAAATGCGCTTCACTATGCACCCGTCTAAGTGCTTCCATACTGACGAGCGGCGCATCAAAGGATTGCATGACATCAAGCAAGCCTTGCGCCAAAAGCATATCGTTTATTGAAGCAATTCTCGCAGGGCATTCTGGGTGATCGTCACCCATTTCGTGTTTTAGGCAATCGGCGTGCGTAATGTAGGCAGCTAGCAAAGCTTATCGATCCAGGTGTGAATACAATCAAGCGATTCGGGTTCATCTAAAAATGGGACGTGCCCTCGCTTCGGAATTTCTGCGATGCAAAGCTCAGGAACCCGTCTTTGCATTTCAAGTACAGTCTCCCTCGCAAGCACATCAGAATGTTGCGCGCGAATCACTGCAAGCGGCAATCCCTTACAAGCATCAAAAAGTGGCCATAGATCAACGGGAGGCGCTTCAAGCGCTGCCAGCAGCGCTGTTCTAATTTCCGGATCGTAGGGAAGGCAGACGTGATCATCGCACTGCACATAATGGCGCTGCGCCTCCTCAGACCAGCGCGAGGCACTGACCTGCTCAAAGCCAGGCTTCACTTTGGGCATGCGCAGCGCAATTTCTTCAAGCGTTAATAGATCAGGCTTGACACCAACATATTGGGCAATCCGCTTCATACCTTCGGGGTTGAGTTGAGGACCGACATCAATAAAGCAAAGCCCTTTGACCCTGTCCGGATGGGTCGCAGCCAAGAACATCCCAAGCAACCCTCCTCGCGAAGAACCGATGATGGCAACCTGCGGAAGATCCAAAACATCGAGCAGCCTCAACACATCGTCAGCCTCTTGGGCCAAGGTATAGCTTGCAGCACCCGTCCACTGTGAGCGTCCTCGCCCGCGGGCATCAAGACGAATAAAGCGCATCTGCTTGGGCAGATGAGGTGCAAGATAATCAAAATCGCGCGCATCACGCGTGAGTCCAGCCAGTCCAAGTAATGGATAGCCCTCGCCTTCGTCGTCAAAAACTAAGCGGGCGCCATCCTGTGCTTCGAAGCTTTGCATCATGATGAGGAATGGATTTTTTAAGATTCACTGAAACTGCATAATCGATACGTTTTCTGGAATAATCAAGTGAGCCAGACTCGCTTGCTTGACCTCTTGCACACTTACACCGGGGGCGGTCTCGCGAAGCACTAAGCCTTCATGCGTCGGCTCGATCACTGCAAGATCTGTAATAATCAAATCGACGCGTCTCAACGCCGTCAGCGGCAGGCTGCATCGTTTGACAATCTTTGACTCGCCTTTGGCAACATGTTGCATCGCCACGATAACTTTGGCTGCACCGGTCACAAGATCCATTGCGCCACCCATGCCCGGTACCATTTTCCCTGGCACTTTCCAGTTTGCAAGATGGCCAAGCTCGTCGACTTGTAAACCACCGAGTACGGTCATATCGAGGTGGCCACCGCGGATGAGTCCAAAGCTCATCGCGCTATCGATGCTCGCTGCGCCTGGCACGGCGGTCACAAAGCCCCCGCCTGCATCGGTGAGGTGCGGATCTTCCATGCCTTCGGGTGGTCTGGCACCAAGGCCGATGACGCCGTTTTCAGCTTGGAAAAAGACTCCAGCTTGGGCAGGCACAAAGCCTGCCACCAGGGATGGCAGCCCGATGCCGAGATTAACGAGCATGCCGGGGCGAATCTCCTGGGCAACACGTCGGGCAATTAAGGTTTTTGCGTCCATCTGATTTCCTTCAACACGCTTTGCCTGCATGATGGCTCAAGCCTGTGACGGCTTCGGTGCACGAACCAGCAAGTGATCGACCAAGACCCCGGGCGTCTTGACTGAATCGGGTGGAATAACGCCAACCGGCACAATGCTTTCAGGCTCGGCAATGACCACGTCGGCCGCTAGTGCAACAATCGGGTTGAAATTGTGCGCCGTTAGCAAATAACTCAAATTGCCTACATGGTCAGCCTGCCATGCACCGACAAGCGCAAAGTCGGCGCGCAAGGGTGTTTCGAGTAAAAAGGATTTACCCTCCACTTCGATGATTTGCTTGCCAGTTTCCACCTCGGTGCCTAAGCCAGTTGGCGTGAGTACCCCGCCAAGACCCATGCCACCTGCGCGAATCCGCTCAATCAAGCTGCCTTGGGGTACGAGTTCTACTGCAATCTCGCCGGCAATCATTTTTTCTGCGTGACAGGGTTTAGACCGATATGAGAAGCAATGACCTTAGATACAGCACCTGCATCAATCAATTTACCGATACCTTTGCCAGGCATTGCCGTGTCGTTGGCAATAACCGTTAAATCCTTAGCGCCGCGTTCAACCAGAGCGTCAATTAAACGCTCTGGCGTACCGACCGCCATAAAACCACAAATCATCAAACGCGCACCGTCGGGAATCATCGCTGCTGCGCATTGAGCGCTTAGCGCACCTTTCATTGCCATATCCTCATGAAACAAGGCCTTGGGAGAGTGAACGCGCAGCACGTGCAATAACCAACTCCTCATTGGTCGGTATCACAAGCACCAGC
>VGHV01000249.1 GCA_016868095.1 Betaproteobacteria bacterium | reverse complement strand
GTCCTGGCAAATGCACCGAGCCATGTTTTTCTCCTCGGACCTGCTGTCATCACGATGGTTCAGGCGATGCAAATGCTCGCTTTGCTTACAAGTTCGATAGCGCTTGCACTATTTCTCGGTAAGACTCGGTTCGGGCGCGCGGTGCTTGCCATGAATGACAATATCGAGATGGCACGTGTGGTGGGTATCGATACCCACCGCATCGCACTGCTCGTCTTTGGCCTTGGCTCGGCGCTTGCCGCATGTGCTGCCTTGCTCATTCTTATGCGCGACGGCGCAAGCTCACACATGGGATTCAATCTTGTATTTATGGGTTTTGTAGCGGTGGTTGTCGGTGGCATTGGCAGCTTGCGCGGCGCGGTTGCAGGTGGCTATGCACTTGGCCTGGTCGAAAGTCTTGGCATGTGGAAGATTCCAAGCGAATGGCAGAGCTCGATTGCATTTGTGGTCTTGTTTCTTGTTCTGCTGCTTCGTCCTCAAGGCCTTTTTGCTGGGCGGCAATAGCACATGGACTATCTTTTTCATATTCTGGTCAGCGTCGCCTTGTTTTCAATACTAGCGACCTCGTTTAATTTGCTCATCGGTTACTCGGGGCTGTTTGCCCTGTCTCATGCAGCCTTTTTTGGTGTCGGCGCCTACGCTACTGCGATTCTTACCACCCAGCTCGGTCTTGGCTTTCCCTCGCCGCTGCTGATTGGTATGCTTATTACAGCATTTGTTGGTATAGCGATCGCGCTTCCCGCCCTACGCATCGGGGGCGATTATTTGGTTATTGTCTCGCTTGCCTTGCAAATGATTGTCGCTGCGATCATGTTGAACTGGACTTCACTTACTGGCGGCACCGATGGTATTCGAGGTATTCCTCGGGTGGTTATCGCAGGCTGGGAATTGAATAGCGCGCCTCGCTTTTTACCATTGGCAGCATGCTGCGCAGCGATTTGCTTTTGGATAAGCTGGAAAATCGGGCATTCCCCCTATGGGCGGGCGCTGAAGGCCATGCGAGAAAACGAGTCTGCGGTGCTTTCGGTCGGCAAAAACGTTGTCGCTATGAAACTTAGTGTTTTTGCACTCGCCGCTGCCTTAGCTTCGGTAGCCGGATCACTTTATGCGCACTACGTTACCTTTGTGTCTGCTGAAGGCTTCACACTGGATCTAACGGTGTACATCCTAGCGATGGTTATCTTAGGCGGAACAGGCAATTTATGGGGATCACTGCTAGGCGCAGCGATCCTGACAGCCCTCCCCGAACTTCTCAAGTTTTTAGCACTGGCTCCTGATATCGCTGATAAAACTAGGCAAATGCTCTACGGCGTAATTTTGATTCTCATCTTACGTATCCGCCCACAAGGCCTGATACCCGAATCGTCAACGCTCACAAAGGCGCAAGACCCCGGGTTTCGCCCTGATGTGGGCGCTTTGGTGAAGGCCGCAAAGCTTGAGGGCAAAGGCCTCGAGAAGCGATTCGGTGGGATTGTTGCGGTCAGTGGGGTTGACATTAGTATCGAACCAGGCCGAATCACCGGTTTAATAGGGCCAAACGGCGCTGGCAAAACCACCGCCTTTAATTTATTAACAGGCTTTTTAAAGCCGACTGCCGGTGAGGTCCGTTATCGTGATCGATCCTTAACTGGCCTAAAGCCGCATGAAATCGTAAGGCTTGGGATTGCTAGATCGTTCCAAGATCTACGTCTTTTTACCCGAATGAGCGTGATCGAAAATGTCATGGTTGCCATGCCTAGGCAATCAGGCGACTCCTTGTTTCAGGTTTTTTTCAATCCTTGGAAAGTGCAGCGTGAAGAAAGCGAACATCTTGCAAAAGCGCTCGCGATCTTGGAATTTGTTCAATTGGCGCACCGTGCTTCGGATATTGCAGCAGATCTCTCCTACGCCGAAGAGAAGCTGCTTGTTGTTGCCAGGCTCATGGCCACTGAAGCCGAGGTGCTGCTTTTTGACGAGCCTTTATCAGGGCTATCACCGGACACCTTAGAGCAGGTCTTTCCGATTTTCCGCAAGTTAGCGGCCTCGGGAAGAACGCTAGCGATTATCGAACACAATTTGGATGTGATTCGAAGCCTATGCGACAGCGCGATATTTCTTGATGAAGGAAAGAAGTTCGCCCACGACCGACCCGAGGTCTTGATGAACGACCCCGTGCTTGCCACACGCTATTTCAAATAGATCGTTATGCGATGAGTCTAAGTCTTCAAGCTCAAGGATTACGCGCTGGCTACGGGCGCAAGACAGTCGTTCATGGTGTCGATTTCTTGGCGCGCGAGGGCCGTGTGCTTTTGATGCTGGGCCACAACGGAGCGGGAAAGACAACCTTAGTAAAGACCATGTTCGGCTTGTTGAGCCCCATGTCCGGGGAAGTGCTATTAGGCCGGCAAAACATCACAGCTCGAAGTCCTGCACAAAATGTTCGTGATGGCTATGCCTTTATCCCCCAGGGTCATGGCATCTTCAGAAGCTTGAGCGTTGCCGATAATCTCTCGCTGGGCGGTTTTACCGAGCACGATCCCGGCAAGCTTGCATCGCGTAAACAAATGGTTTTTCAACTATTTCCGATTCTTGCCGAGCGGGCTCAGCAGATCGGCGGTACTTTATCGGGCGGACAGCAACAAATGCTTGCTATTGGCATGGCTCTCATGCACGGTCCGAAATTGATCGTGCTCGATGAACCATCGATTGGTCTTGCGCCAAATCTCGTCGAAAAAGTCATGCGTAGCATCCGTGAAATCAATCAAACACTTGGCACCACCATCGTCATTGTTGAACAAAACGTGAAGGCGAGTCTGCCGGTAGCCGATGATGTGGTTGTTCTAAAAACAGGATCTAAAGTGTACGATGGGCCACCCGATCCACTCCAGGATCCGGTTCTATTGATGTCCTTGTTCTAAAGCACAAGAGGTAATGGCATGAAAAAAGTCCTCATCGCCGGAGCCTCTGGGCTTGTTGGCTATGCCGCAGCCCGCGCCTTTATTAAAGAAGGTTGGAAGGTTATAGCGCTGTCGCGAAGGATTCCACCTGGCCTTGAAGAAGCGATCTGTCTGCCCATCAATCTTCGCGACCCCAGGCAGCTCGATGCCTTGAACGACCACTTACACGGCTTAAGTCATGTGGTTTATGCAGCGCTCTATGAGAAAGATGATTTGATCGCTGGGTGGCAGGACCAAGAACAAATGGCCGTCAATTTGGCCATGCTTCAGCACTTGATGGATTACCTTTTTGAAAGGACAAACATTAAGCAGCTAAGCCTTTTGCAGGGTACGAAGGCCTACGGGTCGCATCTTGGCCCGATCCCGGTTCCCGCCCGCGAGCGCCTACCCAGGCATGATCATGCTAATTTCTACTGGCTTCAAGAAGACTACTTAAAGGCAAAGCGCGCTGAACTTGCCTACTCTAAACCCTGGCATCTCACGATCTTGCGCCCCCAGGTTATCTTTGGTGAGTCGATTGGTAGCGCAATGAACAGTATTCCAGCGATTGGCGTTTACGCTGCGCTCTTAAGGGATCAGCGGGAAGACCTGCATTATCCAGGTGGACCGCAGCGAGTTTTTCAAGCCGTTGACGCCGATTTGCTGGGTCGGGTTTGTGTTTGGGCGGCTACCGCGCCCGCAGCACGTGATGAAATCTTTAACGTGAACAATGGCGAGCCGATGGATTGGGCGAGTATGTGGCCCGCCATTGCCGATGCGCTCGGCATGAAACCAGGAAAGCACAAACCCATGTGCCTTGCTGAGGAAATGCCAAAGCGCCAGGTCCAATGGGCAGGCATTGTTGATCGCTTCAATCTCAAGTCCCCCAAGGATTTAGCTGCGTTCGTAGGCTTGTCCTTTCAATATACCGATCGGAACATGGCCTATGGGATGGAGAATAATCCACCCCCGCTTTCAATTGTCAGCGGCGTGAAGCTCAATCAGGCAGGATTCACCGAGCTTGTCGATACTGAAATTATGTTTCGACGTTTGTTTAAAGCGTTCCAGGAACGGCAACTTATACCGCCAAGAGAATGGCAGGCCTGACAAAAGCGGTGGCCCTGGCCTGTGCACTGAATCGCTAGGGACTGGCACTGAAGGCGACCAATCCCATGTGATCGCCCCAGCGCCTGGCCCTAAGTCTCACGCAATCCCCGATCTGCATCACTTGCTTCGGGTTGATGGCTTCGGAGTCCTCGATCGCCATAAGGCTAAAGCCTTCTTGCATGCGAACCAAGAGAATCGCATAAGGGATCATTGCTTGAAAGGCAGGGTCTGAAGCCCTCCTGATTTCGGTTGCTGCTTCGACGATACCAAGTCCGACACTATCCTTCCAGCCGAGCTCTTTTGCGCCACATGCAAGGCATCGATACCGCGCAAGATTTTGTACGGTGCGACATCTGGAACACATTTGATAGCGGATCAAGCCATCGTTCAATCCCTCAACGAAGGGCTTAGCACAACGCGGTATTGATATCGCTTTCATAGCATCCAAACTAACAGGCTTCGATGAATAATGAGACATGGGCTGAAAGCACACCGCCATCGGCATGGACAAGTGCAAGCTGCCTTGCTGCGATCTGTCGCTCGCCAGCTGATTGACTTA
>VGHV01000248.1 GCA_016868095.1 Betaproteobacteria bacterium | reverse complement strand
TGGCAGCTTCCCCGTATGCTCGGTTGGCTTCAACAAAAGCCCGAACGTCAGTGGCCAGACAAAGCTTCGGGCTGGGAGCGCTTGTTTGAGGAACTCGCACTGATCTCACCGCCATAATGCCTTGGGCACAAGTCGCTCGCATTGCCTACTTACCAATACAAAATCGACCAAAAATAGCGCCAAGCAAGTCTTCATCGCTCCAGGCTCCGACTATTTCAGCCAAAGCCTGCTGCGCTAGCCTTAGCTCTTCTGCCATCAGGTCCGCTTGTCCTGTTGATGTCGTCCAGTGATCTTGAGCAAGCGCTAAGTGCCCCATGGCCCGCTCAAGCGCTTTGACGTGGCGAAGCCTGGCCCAGACGGGCTCGCTACTTTGCCCTTCATCAACAAGTTGTTTTAAAACAGCTTGCATCAAAGCTTCAAGTCCTTGAGCCTCTTTGGCTGAAACCGCAATCACCGGCCAAGTGGCTTCGAGCACATGATGGGTTTGTTGTGTTGACGCCTGGCCTAACAAATCGATTTTGTTCAGCACAACCAGCGTGGGTGGATCGATCCTTTGATCAGGGCTCGATCGACCGTGTGTGTTCCACCAGGCCATGGCATGGTTGCCTGCCTCGGCCATCAGCGCTCGAAGATCGGCTTGGGGCTTTAAGTCTTCGACGCTTATCACCAAAAGCACCGCCTGAGCATGTTGCGCACTTTCCCAACTACGCTCCATGCCGCGTAATTCGATGCGCCCGGCCTGCGATGCATCGCGTATTCCTGCTGTGTCGGTCATTTCTATGAGTTGGCCCGCCCACTGAAAACGCTGGGTAATTCGATCGCGGGTCGTACCGGGCTCAGCATCCACTAATGCGAGTTCTTCCCCTGCAAATGCATTAAGCAAGCTGCTTTTTCCTGCATTGGGCGGCCCGATTAAGGCGAGGCTGAGTCCTTGTTGTAATTGAGCCCCCTGCTTCCAGGCTGGAAGTTGGCGCCGCATGGATGCAATCGCTTGATCAAATGCCGCGTCCAAACCCCATTCGGAGAGGCTCTCGACGGGCTCTTCAGGAAAATCAAGCGCTGCTTCGACCAGAAGGCGCATATGTTGAACGGCCTCCAAATGCTGATGCACCTGCTTAGAAAACTCGCCTTGAAGCGAAGCCAAGGCAGCTTTGGCTTGGAGTCTGGTCGAAGCGGCAATTAAATCGGCAACGGCTTCTGCTTGGGCAAGATCCATACGAGCATTTAAGAAAGCGCGTTCTGAAAACTCTCCTGGCTTTGCCAGGCGCATGCCCTCTGGCTTGCCATAATCCAGCAAAGCCTCCATCGCCCAGGCGATTAGCGCAGGCGACCCATGGGTGTGGAACTCCAATAAATCTTCACCGGTAAAAGAATGCGGTGCGGGAAAAAAAATTGCTAAGACCTGATCGATCGCCTCGCCGCTAGGTGCCCTTAAGGTTCTAAGGCTCGCGCGGCGTGGCTCCAAGGACCAGGCAAGTCGTGCCAGAAGGCTTGCTGCTAAATCGCTACCTGAGACCCTTAAGACGGCAATCGCCGATAAGCCTTTTGCTGTGGCCTGGGCCAGAATTGGCACGAATTTGCTGGGCTTTTTGGAAGCGTTCACGAGGTCATTAAGCGAGCGTTGTAAACCGGCGGTGTTTGCCTATAGCCATAAAGAGGCCACCAAAGCCGCGTCTTGGGTGAGGGCAGCCTCATCGATCCGCTGCCTTAATTCTTTGCGGTCAACACAACGATAAGCGATTACCTCGCCGTCTTGATTAACAGGGACGAAACCTTTGGGCAAGCTTAAGGAATAAGCATACAAGCGTTCGCGTCGAAGATAAGGCCAAGCGGTTGTAAGGGCTTCAATACATTGAATATGTATGACACTTAATGGCTTTAGTCCTTCGTTGTCGATGATTTGTTGCCGATTGTCTGGATCCAGACCGGCCTCTTCCCAACATTCGCGCCAGAGGCAGGCTTCGATGCTTTCCCCAGCACTTAATCCACCAGCTACCATGTTATCGAGCATGCCTGGATCGCTGTCTTTTGCCACCAGCTACCATGTTATCGAGCATGCCTGGATCGCTGTCTTTTGTCATCGACCGTTGCGCAAGCCACATCATCTCACCACCCGCCAGTAAACCATTGACGTGGACTGCCTCGGTCCAAAAACCCAAGTGTCTCGCAGCGACCCGCTCAAGCTTAAATTTCGCCTTTGTCGAGCCAGGAGCGAATAGATCAAAACACTCTTCGCGCCACGCGGGAAGCTTCCCCTCGCGATACCAGCGAAACGCCAGCGCTTGAAAGTCGGCTTCGAGTTGACTACCCGCGCTCAGGGCAGGGTGAAAACAATAAGGCTGAAAGGGGCCCTTCGCGGGTAGCACCAAACCGGCCTCAAGAAGATCCTCGACATAGGCCGAAGGCACAAAAGCCATCGGTTCGAGTTCAGACTGCCAGCAAACAGCCTGAAAATCGCGATCGTGAATGCAAACCCGGCCGGTGTCAGCTGCGGCGCTCTTTGGCACTTTGTGCCTCAATACGACGAGTAATCACCCATTGCTGCGCGATCGAGTACATATTGTTGACAAGCCAATACAGAACCAAACCCGAAGGAAAGAAGAAGAACATCACCGAAAACACGATCGGCATAATCATCATCAGCTTGGCCTGAACAGGATCGGGGGGCGTTGGATTGAGCTTGGTCTGGATAAACATCGTGACAGCCATCAAAATCGGCATCAAGCCGATCGGCACACCAAAATAAGTGCCAAATAAGGCATCTGGTGCAGCCAGATTGTCCAAATACAAAAAGGGTGCAAAACGCATTTCACTAGAGGCTAACAACACCCAGTAGAGCGCAATGAAAACTGGAATTTGCACCACGATCGGCAAACAGCCTCCTAGCGGGTTGATCTTTTCCTCTTTGTAGAGTTCCATCATCGCTTGGTTCATCCGGATACGATCGTTGCCATAACGCTCCCTGATTGCCATCATCCGTGGGGTGACGGCTTTCATACGTGCCATCGACTTGTAACTTGCTGATTGCAATGGAAAAAACAAGGACTTGATGATCACAGTGAGCAGAATAATGGCCACACCCCAGTTATTGCTCAGGCTATGCATTTGCTCAAGTAGCCAAAAGATCGGCTTGGCAAACATCGACAACCAGCCATAGTCCACTGCTAAATCTAGACCAGGCGCAATCGCTGAGAGCATGCGCTGATCTTGCGGACCGACCAATAAGCGGGCGGTAGTGCTCAAGCTCGCTCCGGGGGCAAGCTCTGCAAAACGCTCAAGCGCGCCTACGCTGTAAAGCACCGGATTGCCTTCAACACGCCTTGTGAAATATTCGCGTTGTCGTTGATCCTGGGGAAGCCAAGCAGCGATAAAGTGATGCTGAATCAGGCCTAGCCAGCCATCGGAGGCTTGTTTGACATGGTCAGCCTTGCCTTTTTCGATGCTGGGGAAATCGACCTTTTGAAATTTGCCCTGCTCGGTATAAACCACCGGGCCTGTGTATGTGCTGTAGAACTGTGACTCGCCCGCCGGGGGTTTGCTGTCACGCAACAATTGCCGATACGCAATTGGCGCCAAGGGACTTGTGCCCAAATTTTGTACGGTCTCTTCAATCTTAATGACATAGTCGTCGGGACCGAGTTGATAAAGACGCCTGACTTTTAGATCGCCTTCGCTTGCCTCAATGACTAAGCGCCCGGCGCTTTGTTCAAGCAGTTGGAAGCTCGATTGATGGGTAGGAAATCGCTTTTCGGCTTGGGCACTAATCCAGCCTTGTTGCGCAAGGTAGTGGTTTTGTCCCTCTTGGTTAAGCAAGACGACGTTTTTGCTTGGCTCGTTAAGCTCACGTTGCTTGAGCAATTCGCTTCGGACAATTTGACCACCCTCGGCAAGAATCGATACTTTTAAGACTTTGTTCTCAAGCGTCCATTGCTCTGCTTTTGCTTTCGACGCAGCATCGTTAGTAGATTTGTTGCTTGCTGATGCGCTTGCGGCTTGCTGGTTTGCCTGCAGGCCGTTTGTCGCCGCACCGGGGATTTGCGCCTTATCGGTCGGGGCTGTGGAAGGCCCCGCTTGGGGCACCTCATTCGATACTGGCTTTACTTCAGGCAATTGCGAATCTTTCGAAGCGCTGGTTGAACGCTCCTGTGGAGGCGCAAAAAAACCGGGCTGGCCCTGGTGACGTTGCCAGGCATCCCACAAAAAGAACAAGGACGAGAAAAAAATCACCCAAAGAATGGTGCGCTGGATTTGATGTTGCATAGTGATATCTACTAGGATCGGTAAAAGCTAAGGAGCCGCTTGCTCGCTGGCGCTTTTGTGTATCGGTCTTTGGTCAGCAGGCTTTGTACCACGACAAGCATATGCGTCCGGAACCTCATCGATACCCCCGGGGTGAAAAGGATGACATCTGCAAAGACGTTTAAGACTCAAATAAACACCTTTAGCCGTACCATGGCTTTGTAACGCCTGTCTTGCATACTCCGAACAACTAGGCAAAAACCTGCACGATGGGCCAAGCACTGGGCGGATGCTGTATTCGTAGCCCCGGATGAGCATAAGACCAAGGCGCTGACCGCAATGATCCAAACCCTTGAT
>VGHV01000247.1 GCA_016868095.1 Betaproteobacteria bacterium | reverse complement strand
CATGAGCGTGGGTGCGTTGGTATTGCCCGAGGTAATCGTCGGCATGACCGATGCATCGGCCACCCTGAGCCCTCGAACCCCGTGGCAGCGCAATTGGGCATCAACCACAGCACTTGGATCGGAGGCAGGTCCCATTTTTAAAGTGCCCACGGGATGAAAAATCGTCGTCCCTACCTTACCTGCTGCCTCAACCAAGGCTTCTTCGCTTTCATACTGGGGACCAGGAAGATATTCCTGCGGACGAAACGCAGCTAATGGCGCCTGATTAACAATGCCTCTTGTCACGCGTATGGCGCTGGCTGCAACCTGTCGATCGTAATCGGTGGCGAGGTAGCAGGGATCAATTTGTGGTTCGGCAAGGCTGTTGGGATGGTTGATATGGACCGAGCCCCTGGAGCTCGGCCTAAGGTGACAAACCGAGGCGGTAAAGGCGGGAAAGTCGTGAAGTGGTTCGCCAAAGCGTTCGAGCGACAAAGGCTGGATATGGTACTCAAGGTCAGCACGGTCGACCGAGGCTGAAGAACGGGTGAAGACACCCATCTGGCTTGGTGACATCGTGAGCGGACCAGTTCGGAATAATAAGTATTCCAATCCCATGGCGGCACGTCCCCACCAATGCTTGGCTTGCGCATTGAGGGTTTTCACACCCGAAACTTTGTAAATAAGTCTCAACTGCAAATGGTCCTGGAGATTTTCGCCAACCCCAGCAAGACGATGCCTAGGCCTTATGCCCATGCCCGCGAGGCGCTCGACTTGGCCCAGACCAGATCGTTCCATAATTTGGACCGAACCAATAGCACCAGCAGACAACACCAGTTCAGCACGAGCCCCAACCCTCACAGGATCTGAAAGTATCTCACTGCCCTGCAGGCCTGCGCGTTGACTACGATTTCGGTACTGAACCCCAATCACTTTGCAGCTATCTTGGGGATCAAAAATTAGATGATCAACCACAGCCTGGCTAATAACCGTCAAGTTAGGGCGCGACAAGGCAGGCTCTAAGAAGGCTTTGCTTGCATTCCAGCGAACCCCGCGGCGCTGATTCACCTCAAAATACCCACAGCCCTCGTTATCACCGCGGTTGAAATCGTCACAAGCCGGAATGCCGCTTGCGTGAGCGGCCTTTGCAAAAGCATCTAGCAAATCCCAGCGCAGCCTTTGACGCTCAACCCGCCACTCACCGCCCGAGCCATGCAAGGGATCGATCGATCCATCATCGCAAGCGTGGTAATCCTCGTGTTGCTTAAAGATCGGCAGCACCCTGTCCCAGCACCAGTCAGGATTGCCCAGCGATTCCCATTGATCATAGTCCTGAGCCTGTCCTCGCATATAAATCATGCCGTTAATCGAAGAACAACCTCCCCAGACTCTGCCACGCGGGTACTTTAAGCTTCGACCCGCGAGCCGCTCTTGTGGCGTGGTTTGAAATAGCCAGTCCGTGCGGGGATTACCAATGCAATAAAGGTAGCCGACCGGAATATGCACCCAAAGATAATCGTCGCGCCCACCCGCCTCAAGCAGCAAGACCTTGTTTCGCGGGTCGGCCGATAATCGGTTGGCAAGCAGACAACCTGCTGTGCCTGCCCCAACAACAACGAAATCGAAGCTAGTCTGAAATGGCTGACTTTGCTGCATAGCGGTTCCCCTGCGCGCTTAAGGACTAAATCCCAGCGAGGGTTAGGTATTTCGTCTCTAAATATTCATCCAAACCCTCTTTGGCGCCCTCACGGCCCAAACCCGATTGCTTCACACCCCCAAAAGGCGCGACTTCTGTGGACAGAATGCCGCTATTGACGCACACCATGCCAGCCTCGATGGCTTCCGCGACCCGCAGGACACGTCCAAGATCACGAGCATAAAAATACGCCGCAAGGCCATACTCGCTTGCATTGGCCATATCGATAACTTCCTGCTCGGTCTGAAAGCGAAAGAGCGGTGCAACCGGACCGAAGGTCTCCTCACGAGCCACCCTCATGCGCTGGGTGACCCCCGTCAACACCGTTGGCTCAAAAAATAGGCCGCCGCGCTCATGGGGCTTGCCACCTACCGCAAGGCTCGCACCCTGACTGAGTGCATCCGCGATATGCGCTTTTACTTTTTCAAGCGCTGCGGGCTCAATCAAGGGTCCGATCAAAACCCCAGGCTCGGTTCCAGCACCCACTGGCATCGCAGAAACCTTGGCTGCTAGTTTGGCGGCAAAGGCATCGTAGACAGCGTCTTGCACATAAATACGGTTGGCGCATACACAGGTTTGGCCTGCATTGCGGTACTTGGAAGCGAGCGCACCTTCAACAGCCGCATCAAGATCTGCATCGTCAAACACAATAAAGGGCGCATTGCCGCCCAGTTCTAGCGACAGTCGTTTGATGGTGTCTGCCGATTGCCGCATCAAAATACGTCCGACCTCGGTCGATCCGGTAAAAGAAAGTTTTCGCACCACGGGTGAGGCGCACAGCACTTCGCCGATTTCGGCTGCCCGATCAGCATCCCCCGTAACAAGATTGAAGACACCCGGGGGTATGCCCGCTTGTTCGGCAAGCACGGCCAGTGCGAGCGCTGTCAGCGGTGTGGCCTCGGCAGGTTTGCAAATAACCGTACAACCTGCAGCCAGCGCCGGAGCGACTTTGCGAGTGATCATCGCCATGGGGAAATTCCATGGTGTGATCGCCGCACAAACGCCAATCGGTTGGCGCAGGGTTAAGAGCTTCCTATCGCTCATGTGAGAGGGAATCACCGCACCATAAGCACGTTTGGCCTCCTCTGCGAACCATTCAACAAAAGATGCGCCGTAAGCCACTTCGCCACGGGCTTCAGCAAGCGGCTTACCCTGTTCGGCTGTCATGAGTTGAGCCAAGTCTTCACTGTGCTTGAGCATCAAGTCATACCATCGTCTTAGGATGGTGGCCCGCGCTTTAGCGGTCTGTGAGCGCCATGCTGGCCATGCACGATGGGCTGCGTCGATCGCAAGCTGGGTATCAGCTGCACCCATGTTGGCAACTTCAACGATGGTTTGGCCACTGGCCGGATTACTGACCGGGAAAACAGCCTTACTAAGCGCTGACATCCAACGACCATCGATATAGGCCTCACTTCGCAGCAGCTGCATGTCTTTAAGCGCTAAGGTCATTACGGCATCTCCTTCGGGGTTTGAGTGCTGGAGCAATCGCTCAAGCCTTGAGCGAAAAGAGCAAGTGTAGAACTTGCATCGACTGCTTTGCTAGCAAGTACCCGACAACTCCCGGGTTCTACGAGGCCTAGTGCAAAGAAAGCGGACTCATCAGGCGATTGAAAGTCCGCCGACTGGCCTTCGACCGCAGCCAGATCCCATTAACAAAGGCATCGCTGATGAAGCGCTTAACGAACACACATCATGACTTAGCTTGCGAACTCGACCTCACCTTAGCTCGCGAACTCGACCTGACTCACAGGCTTCGCAGGCTAACTTGCCCGCACTTAGCACTGTGGCTTCTACTTGTGCTTTTTTCGATGATTTATGTGCAAGGCGAAGCACTCGCCTGCCAAAGCGAGATCGGATCGAGCTTTCCTGACAAAGGGCAGGCTTGCGCGCTCGAAGGCACCGCGGCTGACGATCCAAACCTGCTTGCCCTTCCCGGCACGCTCACACGAAGCGGCAATCCGGTTGATTTCGTTAGTGGCCGTAAATCCCTAAGGCGCCTGCAATTGCAGTTTTACCCGCAGACGGTTGATGTATTCGGCCAAGGTCTGCCGTTGACATGGAGCTTATTTTATGACTCAGGCCCCACCCTCCTTGGGAATAAGTCCGAAAGCGGTCTTGCTGGCAAGCGCCATCTTGGTGGCTTTGGCTTGATGTGGCGCCACGGCTATGAGTTAAGTCTTAGCAGCGCGCAGCTTGCCGGGAAATCTGCATCAGGCATGGAGGCGCTTGTCGTTCGCATTCACCAAGCAGATGGCCTTGTCCATCGATTTGTCTATCGCCCTGAGCGGGGCGTTTTTGCAGCCGAGCAAGCAGAGCTTGGCGAAATTCAAACCTTTGACGCGGGGCCTTCGCGACGTTGGGTGTGGCGGCAAGCGGGTGGCAGGCAGGCGACCTTTGATGCGACGGGCAGGCTTAAAGGCTGGCGATCGCCGCTTGGTCAACGCCTAGATCTGGACTACAGCGCCACAGGTCGACTGATTGAAATCACCCACAGCAAACAAAACCAAACTGGAAGTTTGCAAAAGTTAGCAAGCATTCACTTGCAATGGGATGCCCAACAGCGGCTGATTTCGGCGGTTGAACTCAAAGAAGAAAGGGTAAACACAAAGCCCTTGTTGATGGCGCGTTGCCAATATCGATACGCTGGCGAGGCCTTGGAAGCGCCTCTCTTAATTGCTGCTTCGTGCACGCGGACAGGCAAGGCCGATCGCAACTGGTCAGAGCAGTACTTTTATGAAGATCAGCGCTTTGGCGAAGCCCTCACGCGTGTCCGTCAACAAGGATCTCATCAAGCCCCGCTTGAAGCGAGCTATGTTTATAGTGAGTCAAAGCGCGTTATCAAAAGCCAGGGTTTCGGTGAAGCTGCACATGAAGCGCTCACGATTACCTACAGCACACCAACGGCTAATGAGGCCCCTTGGCGTCGACTTCAACCACAAGGGCAAAGCGTTGAATACCGCTTGGAA
>VGHV01000246.1 GCA_016868095.1 Betaproteobacteria bacterium | reverse complement strand
GGTAGGACTGCATAGCGGCGAGCGGGTAAGGCTTTGTCTGAAGCCTGCCCCAGTCGACAATGGCATTGTGTTTTGGCGCACCGACTTGGAGCCGCCGCTTGCGATTGCAGCAAAGGCACAGGCCGTCAACGATACGAGAATGGCCTCCACCTTGACGGCAATCGATGCCAAGGGGCAAATAGCCCGCGTGGCCACGGTTGAGCACTTGATGTCGGCACTGGCAGGCCTTGGTATCGATAACCTGAACATCGAAGTGGATGCGCCGGAGATTCCAATACTCGATGGTTCCTCAGGATCTTTTGTTTACTTGATTCGTGCTGCCGGCGTGGTCGAGCAGGCAGCACCCAAACGCTTTATTCGCGTGTTAAAGCCGATCGAGGTTCGCGAGGCTGACAAATGGGCGCGTCTTGACCCGCATTTCGGGTTTCGGTTGCGATTTGGTATCGATTTTCAGCACCCTGCAATCGACAGCACGGTTCAAGAGGTCGACGTTGACTTCTCTAAAGACTCCTATGTCGATACGGTTGCCAGAGCGCGAACCTTCGGATTTATGCGAGACATCGAACAGTTGCGGGCCGCAGGCCTTGCACAGGGCGGCAGCCTCGACAATGCCATCGTCATGGACGAATTTCGGGTGCTCAACGATGATGGCCTGCGATCAGCCGATGAGTTTGCCAAGCACAAGCTGCTTGATGCAATTGGCGATCTTTATTTGCTGGGTCGCCCCTTGTTGGCTGCTTACACAGCTCATAAGTCGGGCCATGCCCTCAATAATCAGCTTTTGCGGGCCTTGCTCGCCGACCAGACAGCCTGGGAAGAGGTGTCTTTTGCTGAGCGAAACAAGGCGCCTGCGCAATACGCGAGAGACTGGGCCTACGCTTGATTCGCTTTTCTGAGCAAGCCTTTGAGACTTTGTGCAAGGCCTGGATGATGGATTTTTGTTCGCAAGGTGCTGAGTTCGCTTCTTGCCTTTGCGCTTAAGCCGCCGCGCGGCGCCATGACAAACGCCGGCTTTGGGCTATACGGTCTTGCCTTGATCTTGATCTCCTCAAGTGACCATCCCTGCGTTCTGAGAAAGCGCAGCAGCGAGGGTGCTTGCTGCCTGAGTCTTGCAGCCATTGCCCCGCTTGCAAACACGACTACGACCCGCTCGCGTAGCCCGCAGACCTCAAGATGCAGACCGGTATGGGCTCGCAATTGATCCTGGAGTCGGCCTAGGGTTTGTGCCTGACGCAACAGAGCCGCGCCCTGTGGGTCGTGTTCGAGCCAACTGAGCATGGCCCGGCTTGTGTTTGGATGTTGTTGGTGCGCCATGTTATCCATGGCACTTTATCGCATGAGAAAGTTTGGCGTAGTCGATGAGAAAGTTTGTCGCGGCAAACTGTTAAACTCGATCGGATGTTCCAAGGGCTACTCACCAAGATTTTTGGCAGTCGCAATCAGCGATTGCTCAAGCAATATCAGCAGACGGTTGGGCGCATCAACGCGCTTGAAGCCTCGCTCAAAGACCTTAGCGACGAAGCGCTCGCTGCCAAGACCTCGCTTTTTCGCGAGCGTCACAGTCAGGGCGAGTCGCTCGATGCACTGCTGCCCGAAGCCTTTGCAGTCTGCCGGGAAGCTAGCCGCCGGGTCATGGGCATGCGTCACTTTGATGTGCAATTGGTTGGCGGCATGGTCTTGCATCATGGCAAGATCGCCGAGATGCGGACCGGTGAGGGCAAAACCCTCATGGCCACGCTGCCTGCGTACCTAAACGCACTCACCGGCCAGGGCGTTCATGTGGTGACGGTCAATGATTATTTGGCCGCCCGAGATGCTGAGTGGATGGGGAGGCTTTACCGATTTCTTGGTCTTAGCGTCGGCGTTATCGTGTCCCAGCAAGATACCGCAGCCAAGCGTGAAGC
The DNA here is from genome assembly GCA_016868095.1 of Betaproteobacteria bacterium. Classification (GTDB taxonomy): domain Bacteria; phylum Pseudomonadota; class Gammaproteobacteria; order Burkholderiales; family Burkholderiaceae_E; genus UBA3064. Next base: position 2,756 of record VGHV01000246.1, on the reverse strand, counting down.
CTATGCCGCCGATATCACCTACGGCACCAATAACGAATACGGTTTTGATTACTTGCGCGACAACATGGAGTACGCGGCTGATGACCGCCGGCAGCGCAAGTTGGCTTTTGCCATTGTTGACGAGGTTGATTCGATTCTGATTGATGAAGCCAGGACGCCGCTGATTATTTCCGGGCAAGCGGAGGATCAAACCGAGCTTTACACCGTCTTGAATCAGGTGCCGCCCTTGTTGAGCCGTATGGCTCATGAACCCAAACCCCAAGAACCTGAGCCCGAGGGCGATTACTGGGTCGATTTAAAGTCGTTTGCGGTCCATTTGTCAGAACAAGGACACGAACACGCCGAACAAATCTTGCAGCGCATGGCTTTGTTACCCGCGGGTGCTTCGCTTTATGACCCTGCGCACATTGCGCTGATGCACCATTTGATGGCCGCGTTGCGCGCACACAGCCTTTATGTGATCGATCAGCATTATGTGGTGCAAAACCGCGAAGTCATCATCGTCGACGAATTCACCGGTCGTTTAATGCAGGGCAGGCGTTGGTCAGATGGCTTGCATCAGGCCATCGAAGCCAAAGAGGGTGTGCCGATCCAACCCGAGAACCAGACACTGGCTTCGATTACTTTTCAGAATTATTTCCGGATGTATGGCAAGTTGGCCGGCATGACAGGTACGGCCGATACCGAAGCCTTCGAGTTTCAGGAAATTTATGGTCTCGAAACCGTGGTGGTGCCCACGCACCGCCCAATGATTCGCGATGATCGCCAGGATCAGGTGTTTCGCACCGCGCATGAAAAATACCAGGCGATTCTTGCCGATATCCGCGACTGCCACGCCCGAGGACAGCCGGTGCTGGTTGGTACAACCTCGATCGAAAACTCCGAACTGATATCGGGGTTGTTGGGCAAGGAGAAATTGCCCCATCAAGTACTCAATGCCAAGCAGCACGCGCGAGAGGCCGAGATTGTTGCCCAGGCCGGTAGGCCAGGCATGATCACCATTGCGACCAATATGGCCGGCCGAGGCACTGACATTGTGCTCGGCGGTAATGTTGAAAAGCAGGTTGGTTTTCTTGAGGCGGACCAGGCGATCGAGGCGGGGCAAAAGCAGCGTCAAATCGATGCCTTGCGCGGTGAATGGCAGTCGCTTCACGACAAAGTGATCCATGAAGGTGGCCTCCACATCATCGGTACCGAGCGGCATGAATCGCGTCGCATCGACAACCAGCTACGCGGGCGTTCCGGCCGTCAAGGTGATCCCGGCAGTTCGCGCTTTTACTTGTCGATGGAAGACCCGCTGCTCAAGATTTTTGCCGGTGATCGTCTTATGGCGATCATGGATAAGCTTAAATTGCCCGAGGGTGAGGCGATCGAGGCCGGCATGGTGTCGCGCTCGATTGAATCAGCGCAACGTAAAGTTGAGGCTCGTAACTTCGATATTCGCAAGCAATTGCTCGAATATGATGATGTCGCCAACGATCAACGCCGGATCATTTATAAAGACCGAAACGAAATCCTTGACTCGGCCGATGTTCGCGAGCGCATCGACAGCTTGCGTCATCAAGTCATCGAGACTCTGTTTCGCGAGCACCTTCCACATGAATCGATGGAAGAGCAATGGGAACTGGAGGCCTTGCAAAGCACGCTTGCCGCTGAATGGCAATTGCATGTAAACATCAGACAGTGGGCCAGTGAGCAGGCACAAGCCGATGATGAGGCTTTGCTTGCGCAACTTATTGCCAGTGCCGATGAGGCTTATGCCGGCAAACTTGATGCGGCGGGCAGCGAAGCCTTCGCTGCCTTTGAGAAAACCGTGCTCTTGCAGGCGATCGATAACCACTGGCGTGATCATTTGTCCACCCTTGACTATCTTCGACAAGGGATACACCTGCGCGGTTACGCACAGAAGAATCCCAAGCAAGAATACAAACGCGAGGCCTTCGAGCTCTTTGCGCGTTTGCAAGAGCGGATCCGCATGGATGTGGTTAAGTTGCTGATGACCGTCACCATTGCATCGCCTGAGCAGGCGCAGGCTGCGCAAGCGATCCAAGCGCAGCAACAAGCAGGCTTGCAAATCAAATTAATTCATAGCGACGCCGATGCGGCAGGCATGAGTTTGCAGGCAGCAAGCGAGGGCTCTGAGGCTGGCCTTGCCGATGCGCAGTCCTTAGCACTTGCAGCGCAGCAGCTGCCTTCTTCGCAGGGGCAGGATGCTCAAGTGAGCCAGCAACCCTTAAGACGCTTTGGCGAGAAGATTGGTCGAAACGATCCTTGCCCTTGTGGTTCGGGAAAGAAATTTAAGCAATGCCATGGCCGTGTGGCCTAGTGAAGCGGTGCTCGGCGACTAGTCAATAAGGAGAGCGGTGCAATGGCAGCAGGACTCCAAGCCCCTAAGCCCCAAGATTTATTAGCCGTAGAAGGCATGAAGATCGGTACTGCGCGCGCTGGTATTCGAAAACCAGGTAAGCGCGATCTCTTGGTGATGCAATTCGACGCAGGTTCGGTTGCAGCCGGCGTCTTCACACGGAATCGATTTTGTGCCGCCCCAGTGCATGTTTGTCGCAAGCATTTGACTGAGAGCAAGGGATCGATTCGGGCGCTGGTGGTAAACACAGGCAATGCCAATGCGGGCACGGGTCAAGCCGGTTTGCTAACGGCTCAAGAGACCTGCGAGCATCTTGCCTCGATGCTACAGCTTGTGCCCTCGGAGGTCTTGCCCTTGTCCACGGGTGTGATTCTCGAACCCTTGCCGCTTG
>VGHV01000245.1 GCA_016868095.1 Betaproteobacteria bacterium | reverse complement strand
TGGTTTCCTCAAGAATGCGACCCTTCGATAAGGCCAAGGTGAGTTGTTGATTTGGATTATTCATGGCTTATCGCGCTGTTCACCGGGCGTGCGGGGCAGCTTAACCTACTTCAAACGCTCAACTTGGGCACCCAGGCTATGCAGCTTTCGCTCCATCGCCTCATAACCCCGGTCAAGATGGTAGATCCTTTCGATCGTGGTGGTGCCACGCGCAACCAAAGCGGCTATGACGAGCCCTGCCGAAGCCCTGAGATCGGTCGCCATCACGTTTGCCGCCGATAGCGCAGCCACCCCTTTGACGATCGCGGTATGACCTTCAATTTGTATATCTGCGCCAAGGCGATTGAGCTCTTGGACGTGCATGAAACGATTCTCAAAAATAGTTTCATGGATCACCGAGGTGCCGTCGGCCAGGGCATTCAGTGCCATAAATTGGGCTTGCATATCGGTAGCAAAGCCTGGATAAGGCGCTGTACGCAAATTGACAGGACGTGGCCTTGAGGCCATTTCCATGTCGATCCAGTCTTCACCGCAGCGAATCCTAGCGCCCGCATCGCGCAGCTTTTCAAGGCTTGCGTCCATACTGGCAGGGTGTGCCGATTCGAGCCGAACACGGCCCCCGCAGGCAGCAAGCGCACAAAGAAAGGTACCGGCCTCGATGCGGTCGGGCATGACCTTGTAGCGCGCGCCCTTGAGCTCTTCGACGCCTTCGATGCTCAGTCGGTCAGTCCCAATACCATCTATTTTTGCGCCCATTTGAACCAACATTTGGGCAAGATCAACCACTTCAGGCTCGCGCGCAGCATTTTCAATGAGGGTTGTGCCTTTGGCGAGCACAGCGGCCATCATCAAATTCTCCGTACCAGTAACCGTGACCATATCGGTCACGATTCTTGCGCCATGTAGACGCTTCGCTCTGGCATTGAGATAACCGTGTTCGATACGAATCTCAGCACCCATGGCCTGTAAGCCCTTCACATGCTGATCAACCGGACGCTGACCGATGGCGCAGCCACCAGGCAGTGACACCTTAGCTTCCCCGAATCGCGCAAGCAAAGGACCAAGCACCAAAATGCTCGCACGCATGGTCTTGACAAGTTCGTAGGGCGCTTCGACCGAACTTACCGCATCAGCTTGCACTTGCATCTGATGACCATCACGAACAAGTTTGACGCCCATGCCGGCCAAAAGCCTTTGCATGGTCCGTATGTCTTGCAATTGGGGAACGTTGGCGAGTTCGAACTTATCGGCGCTCAGCAGACAAGCAGCAAGAATCGGAAGCGCTGCATTCTTGGCCCCGGACACCTCAATGCTTCCCTCGAGTCGATGCCCGCCGTGAATCGCGAAACGGTCCATGTCTTCCCCGATGCTTAGCTGTTTTAGCGGTTTTCGGCCGCTTCAGCCGGCGTGAGTGTCTTCATCGAAAGCGCGTGGATTTCCTGGCGCATGCGATCGCCGAGCACGCCATACACCATTTGGTGGCGCGCAATCAATCGCTTACCCTCAAAGGCCTTGCACACAATCCTTGCTTCAAAATGGTGCCCATCGCCGCTGACGTCAAGCTCATCACAAGCAAGTCCCGCTTCGATGTAACCACGCAATGTTTCAGGTGTAAGCATAGTTTTCCCCGCTAGAGAATTTGAGTCGGTGAACCGGAGGAGCCCGATTCTTGCATGATGTCTAGAAAAACGTCTTCGAGGCTGCTTCCTTCTATGTGCAAGCTGTCGACCGTTTGACCACTAAGCCGAATCGAGGCGATCATCGGTTCCAAATCCAGGTAATGCTTAAAGCGTAAGCGCTCTGTGCGCTCATCGCTGTAGCGAACCAGAAGCACACCCCCCTCGTAGCGCGATAACAGCTTGGTGGTTTGATCAAGTGCCACTACACGCCCCTGCTTAAGCATAGCGATACGGCCGCACATCGCCTGGGCCTCTTCGAGATAATGCGTGGTGAGCACAATCGTATGGCCTTGCTGATTGAGCTCTCCAATAAATCGCCAAAGACTTTGCCGCAATTCGACATCGACTCCGGCGGTTGGCTCATCGAGCACGATAACTGGGGGACGATGAACCAGTGCTTGTCCAACCAGTACACGGCGCTTCATGCCTCCGGACAAAGCTCGCATGTTTGCTGCGGCTTTGGCGGTCAAATCAAGATGATGAAGCAGCGCGTCGATCCATCCATCATCGGCTTGAACACCGTAGTAGCCCGCTGTAAGTTCGAGGGTTTCGCGCACCGTAAAAAAAGGATCAAAGACAAGTTCCTGGGGCACCACGCCGAGCTGGCGACGCGCCCTCTCGGGCTGTGCAAGCACATCAACGCCCATGACCTCAACCGAACCTTCAGTAGGCTTGTTTAGGCCTGCGATGATCGAGATCAATGAGGTTTTTCCTGCACCGTTTGGGCCAAGCAAGCCGAAGAACTCACCTTGCTCGACGCGAAAAGTCACGCCATCAAGCGCCCGCAACGCGCCATAAGATTTTGCAACCGCATGCAAACGGATCGCAGGGCTTTCAACTCGCACAGAACCTTGGCTGCTCGTCATGCTAAGTGCCTTGCGCTTGAGGCTGCGACTCGACAAACCATGCTGTCAGGCCATACACCCTTGCGAGTTCTTGCATATTCTCTGACATGGCATGCCAGTGCAGTGGCCGACCGCAGGCCTTTGCACGACGTTGTAACTCAAGCAAGGCCGCTAGCCCGCAAGAATCGAATCGTTCGAGGCTTGAGAGATCAACCAAGATCGCTTCGCCGCTTTGACCGTCTTTAAGCAGTCGATCGAAGTCTTCTAAGCATTGATTCAATGCCTGGGGCATCACCGACAAGTCCCAAAGCGCGGGCAGCTTAAAGACTGCCTGCGTCGGGCCGAACAGCTTTTGCGAAGCTCCAGATCCTTGCGGGCTCTCGGCTTGGTGCGGCGTTACAGCTTGGTGCGGCGTTACAGCTTGGTGCGGCGTCACAGCTTGGTGCGGCGTCACAGCTTGGTGCGGCGTCACAGCTTGGTGCGAGCTCAAGGCTTGTTGTGAGCTCAAAGCTTTCTTGCTTCGAGCGCCCGATTGCGATCGGCAAGGATCGTAATAAGGCCATCAAGACCCCGCGCATTGATCTCCGAAGCAAACTGGCTTCGATAGGTTTCAACAAGCCAAACCCCAGCAATATTGATGTCGTAAATCTTCCAGTTTTCGCCCTGCCGAAAAAGCCTGTAGTCGAGCCCGATCGGGTCGCCACGCGAACCAATGATTTCGGAGCGCACCACAACCTCGTTATCGGCCGGGTCGCCGCGAAATGGCTTAAGCCTGATTTTCTGGTCACGCAAGGATTGCAGAGCCCCAGCGTAAGTCCTCGTGAGTAGGTTACGAAACTCCTGGCTGATTCTTTGTTGCTGCTCGGGACTTGCACTGCGCCAAGTTCGGCCGACAGCCAAAGCGGTCATCCGCTCAAAATCCACATGCGGCATCACGACCTGGCTCACAAATTCGTTGAGTTTTTGCGGATTACTCACGAGGTCCTGGCGTTGCTGGCGAACTTTATCCAGAATTTCGTTGCTAATTCGGGCAACAAACTCATCGGGACGGGTTTGTGCTGCCGATTGAAGGCTAAGCAGCGTGAGGAAAATCGCTGCAAGTATGTGCAGCCATCGATGCGCTCGCGGCCATAGCCCAAGCATGGATTGGAGCAAAAAATCGTTATTGATTCGAAGCATATGAAGAGACAGCATGTTTTTAAAGGAGGAATCAGCGATTTTAAGAGCTCCGAAGTTCCCAGCCCCTGTAATCCTAAGGAGATTCACTCCGGCGGCTCGCCATCGTAGATTTGGTTACGTCGACGTTGCAAAAAGGCATCACGCGCAAATAAATACCGGTCAATCACGAGCAGGCCCGAGGACTGCGATACCTCCAATAACTCTGCTCGGGCCGAAAGCAAACCTGCTGCGATCAAGCTATATCGGGTCTCACTAGGCTTTATTTGCCTGATCGGCGCAAAGGGCTGAAAAAGTACTCGAGCCGATGCATCACGAAATGTCGATGGCCCAAACAGCGGCAAGACCACATAGGGACCGCTCGGCACACCCCAAACTGCAAAGGTTTGGCCGAGGTCCTCGCCCTCGTGATAAAGGCCTGCTTCTGAGGCGATGTCAAAAAAACCGACAATGCCAAAACTACTATTGAAAATAAATCGCGCCAAGCTGACTGCAGCCTTCGAGGGCTTCGCTTGCAGCAGCTGATTGAGGGAACTGACCAAATCGTCCAAATTCAACAGCATATTGCTAAAGCCATCGCGCAAGGGCGCAGGCAGCGTTTCCAGGTAGACCCTTGCCACAGGACGGATCAGTCGGCGGTCGAGTTGTTCGTTGAATCCAAAAACCAAGCGATTAACCGGTTCGAAGGGATCACTTGCCAATACCGCAGCCGATTCCGCAGGCTTGAAAAAGGATAATGGCTCAACCGCCAGCTCGGCACCCACGATCTGTTCGGCACCCACGATCTGTTCGGCATCGACGATTTGCGCTGATTCGAATGAATGCCCAACATCCACCGACTGCGCCGAGGCGTGCATCGTGGCAAAAAGGCCAAGGCTACAAAGCAGATACCTCAGCAACATAGGTCCCAGACGTCGCTGCAAGCGCTTTAATGCGCACTTAGCAGCAGCGCAGTGGCTGG
>VGHV01000244.1 GCA_016868095.1 Betaproteobacteria bacterium | reverse complement strand
GTTCGACGAACGCATGCAACCGAGTGGCGAGCGTCTGGCCGATCCCTTGGAGGTTCACGAGTTTCTCTCTCAAAAAGCATCGATTGCACCTGAAGTCGGACTGATTGGCGAACACGCATCGGCGCTTACCTCACGCCTATCGGGTGGTCTTGCGGAATGGGTCGGTCGACTGACGATGTTTCCCTTCCGTTTGCGCGTTCAAGGAACGGCAGGTTCAGGGAAAACTCAACTCGCACTTGAAACGCTCAGACGTGCCCACCTACGCGGTGAGCAGGCGCTTTACGTGTGCTTTAACCGTGCCCTTGCCGATGCGATGCGAGCGCTCGTACCCGATCCAAGCGTTGTGCTCACCGTTCATGAACTGGGCAGGCGATTACTTGAAGCCCAGGGCGAGCCTGTTGACCTTGCCCAAGCTGATGCCTTCACCCGTATGGAGCAGGCACTTGAAAACCATCTTGACTTTATCCGTGGCCAATGCGACGTGTTGATCGTTGATGAAGGCCAGGATATGGAGGAGCGATGGGCCCGAGCATTACTGCAAATTCCAAACGAAAACGCTCAGATGCTCTGGCTTGAAGATCCGCTACAAACACTATATGAAAGAGAAGCTGTCCGGTTGACCGGATGGCCTACGATGGTGTCGCCTGTCAACTACCGCTCGCCCGCACGTATCGTTGATGCGCTCAATGCCTGGGGCCTGAGCGATCACTTTATTGAGTGTGGATCAGGGCGAGCCGGAGAGCCTATTGGTGTTTACCCCTACGAACCAGGTGCTGAGTGGGAAGCGACCCAGGCAGCCGTGGCTGACCTGCTTGCTGAGGGCTACTCCGCAGACCGTATCGCCGTACTATCCATCAAGGGTGCCTCATCAAGCACCCTGTTAACCGCTGCGCCAGCCACGATTGCCGGCTGCTCGGTACGCATGGCGATGGGCTATGATGCACAACGGTTTAGAACCTATACCGAAGGCGACTTGCTACTCGATACTATTTTTCGCTTCAAAGGGCAGTGCGCCGATGCAGTCGTACTTACAGAGGTTGATCGGGAGGTGATGGATAAGACATTTCAGCGCCGATTATTTGTAGGGCTTACCCGAGCCAGACTTCAACTTCATCTGGCGGCGGCCGAAAAGTCTTGTGATCTGCTTGGCTTATGAGAAGCAGATGAGGCTTAACGACCCACGCGAAGCTCTTCATAGATATTATTAAGATCTACAACTGCTGTATCGCTGGCATAGCGAAAAATCCAGCACAGGGTATTGACGAGCATCATTTGCTCGACGGTCTGACATCTGATGTCCAAAAGCGCAGGGTTAACAACCAAAACCGCAAGGCAGCGAGCCCGCGACACAGCCACATTGATCCGGTTCTTACTGTACAAAAACTCAATGTGCCGGGGTAAATCATCACCGCTGGACGTTGCCATTGAAATAATAACGACCTCAGCTTCCTGCCCCTGGAATTTATCAACGGTGCCAATGCGTGCAGCATGAGGGAGCGCTTCTTCGAGCCGCTTTACCTGAAGGTTATAAGGCGATACGACCAATATGTTTCTCGCCGTAAAGTTATGCTCTACACCAGAATCATCGGTGTAACGCTGACCTAGAAGGTTGGCATAAAGGGACTTAATACGTTCAACCTCCTCCACGCTCGATTGCGAGCAGCCCTGGTGGCTCATGGGAACGATACAAATACCAGAAGGTTTTAAGACAGCATCGGCCTCAGAGCCAAGCACAAGAGTTCGCCTGACATTGTCAGGGTGAGGCTGCAGACGGCCATCGTAGACAGCATCAGAAATAAAGCGGCAGATACCAGGGTGCAGCCTTCGCGTTTCAGAAAGGAAAATACCCCGCTCGGCGCAAATTGTTGCGCGATCCTGCAGGAGATGCTCCAGCGAAGATGCACCCGATGATTTTGGGTGTGTACCCTGCACCGGTTGACTGAGTTGCATCTGATCCCCAAGCAAAATCAGATTGCGTGCACTTGTCGCCATGGGTACGAGCATGCCCAGCGACACCTGACCAGCCTCATCGACCACCAGATAGTCAAGTGACTGGTCGAGCGAAGGCTCAGCAAATAGCCATGCTGTTCCGGCTATCAGCTGAAACTCAGTATTAAAAAGTTTTGCGTTGTTCCACACATCAACAATCATTTGTCCATTGACGTGCTGTGCAGGGTCTTCCTGGCCTGACTTTTTTGCGCCCCTGAAAGAAACCCCGCACCTGCTTGCATATTCTTCAACGGCATGAAGCAAATTGATGATCGCCTTATGGCTGTTTGAAGATACGCCAACCCGCTTACCCGCCTTCAATAACTCGACAATCAGTCGCGAACCGCTGTAGGTCTTCCCGGTACCAGGCGGGCCCTGAATGATGAGGTAACTATGATTAAGGGTGCAAGCGAGTTCGGCAATTGCTTGAACATCAGCCGTTGTCTTGGTGAGAGGGGCACCAACGTCCAGACCTTTAAACCGTGGAAAATCACGCTTAAGGATCGCATCCAGCGCGGGGTACCGGCTTGGCTCACCTCGCTCAAAGCAAGCGAGTACCGAGTCGGCATATCGGTAGGTAGCATCTTCAAGTTTCGTCGTCCTGGCAGGGCCTGCGGCGCCAATATCGATCGGACCAGGCGGCAGCAATCGATGAGCGCCGAGCTTAAAGCTCACCGTCTTCGCATGCTCATCAATCCTTAAATCTTGCAGTGACCACAGCGTATCCACATGCATGCAGGCATCGCCCGACTTTAGCTTAAATTCTTGCTCCGGATAACGATATGTATAACGGAGCGAACGCGCTTCGGCGATGGGTTCATGCACCTGCTCGATGAGCCCCGCAATGCATTCCGGATCCTCGAAACGATCGTCGACCGTTGAGACCTGGCGCTCAAAGATTGCCCACCATTGCGGCTTTGCTGCTCGCCGCTGGAACCCCAGCAGGTGAAACGTAAGTTCACGGTGCCTGTCATCGTCATCCCACACAGATTCGTCTGCAACCAATCCCTTACAAAGCCGATCACGATATTCCGCGAGTCGACGCTGGGCCTTCGCAACATCCGAGCTTTCTTCAATCTGCGGAGGCTCTGCCTCAACACTTGAATTTGCCCACGGCATGTTTGAAGGACGTAAACTCAACAGCCACTGTCTGAGCTTATAGGTTGAGATCACATCATCACGGTTGTATGCCGCAATCTCATCAAGAATGGATACCAATCCCGTCTGCTTCCAGGCCTCATAGGCAATAACGCTTCCACCTGCGTTTTGAACGGTACCTGCGCGACGCTCGGCATAAAAACGCTCAAGATTTTTAATGGAATAGGCAGGCTCGGAAACCTGAATCGACTCCCGAACAACGCGGTATAGATCCACCAGCTTATGCCCCCTGAGCAAGGCGTCAAACTCAGCCTCGCGGGTGCCGTGTAAGCCCATGAGCTTTTTTAGCGCGCTCGCCTCGTAGGCTGCATAGTGATAAATGTGCGCTTTGGGATATTGCCTTAAACGCTCAGAAATGAAGTCGATCAGTTGCTCAAACGCGCGTCGTTCTTCAAGCCGATCATGTGCCCAAAACGGTGTAAATATCGGCTCTCCCTTATCCATGTAGTAAAGCCCGAAGAGATACTCAAGTCCATCCGTTGTAAAGGGGTCACCTTCCATATCAAAAAATAGATCACCCTCATCGGGCTTAGGCATTCTTGCAAAACCTCGTCGAATTTCACTGCCAGGCTTTGCTTCCTCGAAGTGAATGAGCTTTACCTTGGGATCACCTGTGATTCGCGAGTCAAGCTGCAGCCCCGCCTGACCGCTTAAGCGATTGAGTACGGGTTGCGCAATGCCCGGAATCGTTTGTTGAGGATCCAATCGAGCCAGCGCCGCGAGTGTGTCCACGCCCACACCTTGAAGCTTTTTGATCTGCGACTTTTGGATATTCGCAACCAGGCTCAAATGATCGTCTGATGCCCATGTATCACTGCAGCGCTTGCGCCACCGACATAAATCACAATGAGAACAGGGCTCAGGATAGGTATCAAGAGTAGTACCTAAAACCCGACTGAGGAATCGAACTTTCAGTCGTTCTACATAGTCTGCATAGTCTGCAACGCGAAAAGACGCTTCATTTCCATCACCCAATATTACATGCATCAATGCTGGGCTGATACCTTGAATGGCCTTGAGCATGGCACAGTACATGCCAAGCTGAATCACAAATTTAGCCTTTGGCGATCGTGCTAATTTTGTATCAAGTAATTCATAACTGAAGGGACCAAGAGCCGATGGTGTCTCAACCCGCCGCAAGAAATCCGCATGTCCCAGAAAATCGCCCTCAATGAGTGTTCCCTGGTAAATGATGTGCGTACCTGCTCGCATGGCTTCACACGTTGCCTCAAAGCGTGATTCGACATTCTGAGAGATCAACGAAATATCAACAAAGCTTTCAGCGTGTTCCTCAAGGGTTCTGGCAAAAGCCTTTTCGTGCTCGAAGCCCTTCGCCTGGATGAGTGCTGCATAGGCATCGTCTTCAACCGGATCGAGTGGTGTCTCGGCATGGGTCCGATCAAGTGCGGTCAGGTGCTCACACTCAAGAAAGTGAATCAGATCAGTCGCCGAAAATCGCCATGAGCCACTTGGAAGCTGTTGCATGACCTTAATGTTCCACTTAGCGCAAGCAATCAGGTTGGATTGGCTT
>VGHV01000243.1 GCA_016868095.1 Betaproteobacteria bacterium | reverse complement strand
ATACCCATGCGTGCACTTCAATTGCTTCGATGGCTTGCAATCGTGTCAGGTATTGGACTGATCGGATTTTCGATCTTGTTTTTGCAATCAGCTTCTCAAACCCTGGTGATCGCCTTAGGAGTCATCATCACTTGTGCGATTGATGCTGTGGTCCATGTTCGTGCTAAGCGTCGAACGGCAAAATTTGAGTCAGAGCTACCCGATGCGATCGATTTGCTCACGCTTGCCATGGATGCTGGGCTTAGCCTTGATGCGAGTTTGCACCGCATTGCGCTCGACCTGCCAGCGCGTTCAAGATTACTTGGTGATGAGTTTTTAGCCTTAAGCCTCGCATTGCGCTCGGGCCTTGGTCGCGCTGAAGCGCTAGCTGATATGGCTTGGCGTTGTAATGCCAAGTCGTTGGAAAGTCTTGCGTCCTTGGTAGCTCAGGCTGAACGTCTTGGGACCCCGATGATCAACGCGGCAAAGGCCCTAGCCCAAAGCATGCGTCAACAGCGCGAATTTGACGCTGAAGAGCGCGCAGGACAGATCGCTGTCAAGCTTGTTGTGCCCTTAGTGCTTTGTATGTTGCCCGCGCTCTTTGTCGTGCTACTAGGACCTGCACTTTTGCAAGTGAGCGATGTGCTTAAGGAGTTATGAATGCTAGACCTTTCTACAAGTTATCTACAAGCCTTGCTGTGGTCTGCTGCGCTTTGGCTTGCTTTGCCGCTTACTGTGAGTCTTTGCACAGGTCGCGAAGCATTGTTCCACCATCCGAAGGCTCGTGAGGCTAGGGCGCTTAATCTTGGATTTTGGCTTTTTGAAGCCTTAGCGCTGGGGCCTGTGCTCTGGTTTTTCAGCTTGCTTTGTTTGGGTGTTGGACAACATCGACTTGAATCGGCCCAGTTCGATGGTTTAAGCGAACAAACCCTGAGGCTTACGCTTTCGTTTTTCCTTGCTCTATGGCTTGGTGATGGCATAGCCACCCTTCGTCATCGACTTGAGCACACGCGCTACTTGTGGCCCATCCATGCATGGCACCACACCGTCGACGCCAGCGATTGGTTGCAAACTCATCGCCATCACCCACTTTCGCGGATTATCGCCTTTTTTGGCGAGGTGGTCCTACTAGCCTTGGTGCTTTATGTGATTTTTGGAGCCATACCCTGGCCGGCCATGCTTTTGGCAATGGCCTGTCGTCGTGCCTATGCGATTTGGCTGCATGCCGGCTCTGATTGGGGCATGGAGCTTTGGATCGCCAGGTTTATTGTCCTACCCGGACACCATCGCGCGCATCATGCCGGTGCGCCGATTTATAGCGGTATGTTTCGTCATTGGGATGACTTATGTGCAGTCTTGGGCGAGAGGCCTAGTCTTCATCGCCTTAAGGCGCCCCGCAATATCTCAGCGGATTGATTCCAGCTTAGCGAAGCAAGCTTTCGCGTTTGGGCAGTTCGATGCGTAGCGTCTGACCCGAAGCGCTCTTTGACTGGCCTGGTAAAGCTTCAAGTATGGCTGCATCCTGTTGTATCGATCGGATGCGGTAAGCGCCGATAAATTCACCCGCCCGATACACCTGTGGCTTCTCGCCTGCAGCATTGGCCACGATGCTGCTGTCTGCACCTGCAAACACAATGCCATGAAGCTTGATGTCGGGTGGGGCCATGTCAATGGCTTGCTCAGCGGGTTTGCTAAAGAGCAAACCAAGTGCCTCAGCAGCTTGTTTTGAGGCATTCCCACTCAGTTCAAGCGCCGGCGCAAGTGAAGCTGCCGGTGCCGACAGGGGCTTTGGCGCAACCCACTTGCTTAGCCAGTACGCAACCAAGTAAGCGAGAGCGATCACAAGGACCGCACTAAGGGCGCGTGACCAGATTGGAAGGCGTGCTTGATTCGGTGTCATCTTGGGTTGTTATGATAGCTGCAAGGCAGGCAATCAGCCCCAAGGCGGAGAATCAGCTCCTTTGCCTTCCACATACACGCGAGTACTATGAACCGAATTGATAGCCTCAATAAGCCATTGACCCAAGGCTTTCAAGCTGAGCTGGGTCTGATTCAGGATCGTGCTGGTCTAACCCGACGTCAGATGGGCGGGATTCGGCGTCAGGCCGGGCTGACATTGATCGAAATTATGGTGGTCATCGTTATTATCGGCGTGCTGGCAGCGCTCATTGTGCCAAGGGTGATGACCCGACCTGATGAGGCAAGAGCGGTGGCAGCCAAGCAAGACCTTGCTTCGATCATGCAAGCTTTGAAGCTTTATCGGCTCGACAACCAGACATACCCGACAGCTGAACAAGGTCTTGCGGCACTGGTCACACGTCCGAGTGTTCCCCCTGAGCCAAGTCAATGGAAATCCTACCTCGATAAGCTACCAGTTGACCCTTGGGGGCGGCCCTATCAGTATTTAAATCCAGGGCTTAAAGGTGAAATCGATGTCTTCAGTTGGGGCGCTGATGGCAAGCCTGGTGGCAGTGGTGTCGATGCTGATGTGGGAAACTGGACACTTTAGTCTTCTCCATGTTGATGGCTCGAGCATGAGGTCGCAATTCAGGCTTCGTGCTGATAAGGGTTTTAGCCTCATCGAGGTCTTGGTGGTGCTTGTTGTGTTGGCAAGCGTGATCGTGATTTCGACTTTGTCGCTCCAAGGCCTACAAAGCCGAGGCCTCACACTCGAGGCTGAGCGGCTTGGCGCACGAATTCATGCAGCTCAGGACGAAGCAAGGCTGCTGGCGCAAGCCATTCGATTGGAACTTGACGACCGAGGCTATCGGTTTTATCGCAATCAGCTTGGCCGGTGGCAATTAATTGAGGGCGATGAACTGCTCAAGCCACGGGCCTGGGAAGCCTTTACCGAGTGGCGCACCGACAGCATTGCCTTGCGTCAGTATCCTGGTGGCGTCGATGTAGCCAAGGGTGTAGACGTAAAGGGCGCAGATGTGAAGGGCGCGGACGTAAAGGGCGCAGACGTGAGGGGCGGGGTGGCAGAGGGCGCGGTGGCAAGCCCTTCATTTTTTCTTGCAATTGGTGCAGAGCCGATCGGCTCGCCCTGGTCGCTTATGCTATGGAGGGCAGGCCAAGGCGTAAGCTTACAAAGCGATGGTCTCGGCCCGATTAAGTATAGAACGCTATGAGTTCTATGAAACAAAGTTATGGCTTCTCCTTGGTCGAAGTCTTGGTTGCGTTGATGCTGCTATCGATTGCCATGCTTGCAGTCTTTCGAAGTCTGGGGGTGGGTACGCAAACTGCACAAATTGCGCATGTACGCATGCTAGCCCAATGGAGTGCTGAAAACCGCCTCATGGAAATTCGGCTCAAGCGCGAGTGGCCCAATATCGGGGAGGAGCGATTTGATTGTTCTCAACTCGATACCGTTCTGAGCTGTTCACAAAAAGTTATCGCAACGCCTAACGCCGGTTTTAGAAGGGTTGAATTACAGGTCTTCGATGCAGGTCAGCGACAGGTGGCGCGACTCGTTGGCTTTGCTACGGTGGTTCGCTGACCGTGGCCTGGTGGGGGCATCATGACTAGAAATGGCGCCCGTGATGCTGTTGATGTTGATGTTGATGTTGATGTTGGTTCGTATCCCGGTCTCGATACGTCGATGCCACTACCTTTGCAGCGTGGCCTAACCCTGGTTGAATTATTGATCGCTGTCCTTTTAAGTGCGATCCTTGCAGTGATTGCCTGGCGTGGTCTTGATCATGTTGCACGAAGCAGCCAACAGCTTGTTGCAAGTACCGACCGCAGCCAACGCCTTAATCAAGTGATGAGTCAGCTTGAACTGGATTTGATGGAAGCTGCGCAACTGCGACAGAGCGGACAATTCGCCCTGCAAATGATGAGCTTTCCTATTGCAGAGGGTGCCGAGTCCTCTTGGTTGTTATTGCAACGTGCCATGAGCGAACAGCTACCCGCCAGGGCACTGCGCTGGGTACGCTGGGAGGTTCGTGATGGCGTATTAACGCGCAGCCTTTCAGAGCTTGGTCAAAGTCAAGCCTTGCTAAGTGGTTTGCGGGGCATGGAATTGCGCCCCATTGGCCTGGCACTTGCCCAAGATCCAAGATCTCCCCCCGAGCGGTGGTCGGGTTTGGAAGTATTGATCGTGATGCAAAACGGGCAGCGGCTTCGCCGCGTGCTTTCAATGCGCGATTAATTGATGAGCAGGGCAATAAGGCGCAAGGCCGAAGGCGCGGCCGTTCTGGCTGCGATGCTGGTTGTTGCTATTGCAGCAAGCCTCGCGGCACAAGTCTTTGAGCGTCAGCAACTTGCCGTGCGCACCATTGAAAACCGCATGGATGCCTCTCAGATTCGATGGATCGAGCGAGCAGCAAGCGATTGGGCGAGGCTTGTGCTTCGTTTGGATGCACGAACCACGACCATCGACTATTTAGGCGAACCCTGGGCCATGACCATCCAACAAACCGAGCTTGATCCGACGGTTTACGGGGGGGCGCGTGCGGGTACGAAGGACGCAAAGGCGGTGCTTTCAGGTCAAATTCAGGACGCTCAAGCCCGATTTAATCTTCGCAATTTGCTGCAAACAAGCGATCGCACCGCCTCGGATACACTTCAGCAAAAGCCTAAGCCTTCAGCGCCAGACCTTCAAGCGCTGAGAAAATTACTCGCCGCCATAGGGCTTGACGCAAGCCTTGCAGAGTTGATTGCAGCTTATGCTGTGTCACCTGGCTTTGGCCGCGCTGCCGAT
>VGHV01000242.1 GCA_016868095.1 Betaproteobacteria bacterium | reverse complement strand
CAGGGCGTGTATCCCGCTGCGACCGCCTGAGCGACATAATCGGGCTCGCAACCATCGATACAAACAACAACGGTAGCTTGTCGTAGTTTGCTATATTTTCTATTATTTACTTCGAGCATGCTTGGGCCTTAACGATCATGCAAAACATCGAAAGTATAATTCGGGTTGTGTCGAAATGATGACAAGCGACGACATCAGAAGTGTGGGTTCCGTACGCTTTTTCCGCTTTCAAACAATATCCTAGGAAGGCCTAGCCGATTGCCATGGACCGCGACAAAATTCTCCTCACACCAGGCCCTTTAACAACCACGCTGCGTACGAAGCTGGCGATGCTTCGCGATTGGGGTTCTTGGGATAGCGACTTTAAGCTTATAACGGCGAAGGTCTGTCAGCAGTTGTTGCGAATCATTAACGGTGATGACAGCCACGTAGTGGTACCGCTTCAAGGCAGTGGGACTTTTAGTGTGGAGGCAGCCGTAGCCAGCCTGGTACCCCGCGACGGCCACATCCTGGTGCTCGACAATGGTGCCTATTGCAAGCGTGCGGCCAAGCTCTCCCAAATGATGGGAAGACGCTGCACTACGCTCAGTTTTCCTGAAGATCAAGCGGTTTGCCCAGAAACACTCGAGAAGGCTTTGCAAGCCAATCAAAGCATCAGCCATGTCATCCTGGTTCACTGTGAAACCGGTGCCGGTGTGCTGAATCCACTTGAGGCAGTCGCTCAGCAATGCGAACGTTATAACAAAGGACTTATTGTTGATGCGATGAGCTCATTTGCTGCGCTTCCGATTGATGCGCAAAAGATTCGCTTTGACGCCTTGATCGCTGCAAGCGGGAAATGCCTTGAAGGAGTGCCCGGCATGGGCTTTGTTTTTATTCGGAGCGCAGTGCTCAAGGATTGCGAAGGTCAAAGTCAGTCGCTTGCCATGGACCTCTACGATCAGTTCAACTACATGAAGCAAACCGGACAGTGGCGATTCACGCCACCCACGCACGTGCTTGTCGCACTTGCCGAGGCCATGGATCAATTTGAAGAAGAAGGCGGTCAGCCAGCAAGACTCAAGCGCTATCAGTCCAATTGCAAGGCCTTAATCACTGGCATGGCCCGACTCGGCTTTCAAAGCTTTCTGGAACCTTCGATTCAAGCACCTATCATCGTCAGCTTTCATGCGCCCGCTGAAGCTTGTTACGATTTTCAGGCCTTTTACGCCGCATGCCGAGCACGTGGATTTATTCTTTACCCAGGAAAACTCACCCAGCTTGAGACGTTTCGGGTGGGTTGTATTGGTGCCATTGACGCCATGGAAATCGAGCAGGCCTTGCAAGCAATTGCACTTGCGATGCAGGACTTAGGCCTACTGAGCGGGGCACCTGCGGCTCACTTACGCCCGAATTGATGGATTGAAAATTTGAGTAAATAAAGCAGGACCAGTGCGCCGAGTAAGTCGCCCAGCAGCATCGCAGCAAACTCCTGCCCGTGGTCACCCTCAATGCCCGATAGGATGCGCAAAAGTGTATGCCCACCCGCATTGAGAAGTGCTGAGACGGT
This sequence comes from Betaproteobacteria bacterium, assembly GCA_016868095.1. Taxonomy (GTDB): domain Bacteria; phylum Pseudomonadota; class Gammaproteobacteria; order Burkholderiales; family Burkholderiaceae_E; genus UBA3064. Next base: position 3,138 of record VGHV01000242.1, on the reverse strand, counting down.
TCCAATAGCGATGAGAACGCTTGGCGTAAGACCGCGAAGCCGCCCGCTCATGTCGGAGCTCTTGGGCAATAACAGCCGCATTGCCAGATAAGCCGAACAGCCCCCCGTAAGCGGCGCGAAGCATTTCATGAGCAAGTTATCGGGCCATATGAAGACGGCTACGACATAGGCACCCAAGCTCAAACCAATCGCGGCGTAACGCTCAAATAGAATGGTGAGTACGACACGCAAGCCATGGGGCCAGTAAATGAGGTTAACGCCCTCAACAACTTCAAAGCGCTCAAACACAAAGCCGTTGAGCCACCAAGCCGCGATGCCCAGTAGTGCGCACAACACGACAAATCCTAAACGAAGAATAACGAGCTGCATCTTGCAGCGCATTATTTATTCTTTGCAACGTTCTCACTTACAAAACCCACATCGTTTATGGGCCTATATCAAAACCCGTGCATCTCGTTGACTGGAAAGCTTCTGTTCTTAACTTCGGCGACATAAGCTGCAAACGCCCCCTCAATCGAGCCGGTCTGCGCGAGAAAATCCTTGACAAATCGTGGTGTTCGACCGATTTTCATGCCAAGCATGTCGTGTAGTACGAGTACTTGACCTGCTGTGTCGCAGCCAGCCCCGATACCAATCGTGTGACAGGCTTTCAACACGTCGGTGATTTTTGCCGCAAGTGAAGCAGGCACCATTTCCAGCACCAGCAGGCAAGCACCCGCCTGCTCAAGGGCTAGCGCATCCTGACGCAAGCGCTCAGCGTCTTCAGGAGTTTTTCCTTGGAGCCTGTAACCACCAATGGCGTGCACCGTTTGAGGCATTAAACCGACATGCGCACAAACCGGTATGCCGCGCTGAACGAATTGATCGACCATTTCAATCACCCAAGCACCGCCCTCGAGTTTGACCATTTGTGCACCAGCTTGCATCAATGCGCTTGCACTTCGGATCGCCTGATCCAAGGATGCGTGATAGCTCCCAAAAGGCATATCGGCAATCACCATGGCAGTGCCGCCCTGCGCTTCGAGACCTCGGACTACCGATTCAGTGTGGTAGCAGATGTCCTCAAGCCTGACAGGCAGCGTACTCTTTCGACCCTGACACACCATCCCCAGAGAGTCGCCCACCAATATCACATCGACGCCGGCCCTGTCAGCAAGCACCGCGAAACTTGCGTCGTAGGCAGTGAGCATAGCGATGGGCTCACCGCGGCCACGCATGAGCGACAGGCTATTGACGTTAACGCTCGCGCGCCGGGGCGCCTCGGCGCTTGGGGATTGGTAAGGCATTGATCTTTTCTCCTCGAAAGAGTCCATGTTGGTGATGAGGCGCTATAGCTTGTTATATCGAAGTTGATCTATCGAAGCAGCAAAGGATAAAGCGCTAGGCATGCCAGGATTCCACCAAGCGTATACCGATAACGGTCATAATCAAGGAGCCCAAAACATGCAAGGCAACGGTAGCCAACGCCCATTGATAGCGCTCGCTTTGAAGCATGCTCACAACTTCCGCTGAAAAACTCGAAAAGGTCGTAAGACCCCCTAGCAAACCCGTAATGACAAAAAGACGCCACGCGGGATCCATATCCGCATGCTTGGAAAACCATGCAACAGCCACACCAACCAAGAAGCCTCCGAGCAGATTTGCAAGCCAAGTCCCAAGCGGCATCGCGCTCCAGCGATGATTCATCGTTGCGCTGAGCCCCCAACGTAACGCGGCACCGAGCGATCCACCAAGCATAACGGCGCACAGGGATTGCATCACGGGAAGGCTCCTTAACGGTGTCATACAAGACGGAAAAGACGGCTTGCTCTAAGATTCGCAGGTTTTGGCGAGTCGATCATAGACAGAATGCGTCTTCATGCTGCAAAGCTAGCAAAAGACGGCGTCTTCGAAACTATGCCCTGCCACAAAAAGCAAAGCACCATCCAAAAACAAAACTCCACCCGACATTTATGGTTCAGTTCTTACTTCAGCGGATCAGCGCTACAAGGCCTCTACTCATGTCGACCGCCTGCAAAGCGCTCATAAGGGCTGTGCTCAAGGCGGTTTGCCTGGCCATGTGCCTTGTAGCGGGTGCGGTAAATGCTCAAGGCGCTGGGTCAAAGTCCCAAAAGGATATGAGTGAAAAGCCGGTGATGCAGGTCGAGACCGCAACAGTCAACACGATACAGTCGCGAGAGCGTATCCAAGCCCAAGGCAGCCTGGTTGCATGGCGTGAAGCTGCCGTTAGTCCGCAAGTGCAAGGTCTTGCGATCACTGAGGTCTTGGTCGAACTTGGTGACCGCGTCGAACGTGGTCAGCTATTGGCGCGACTCGATCAACGCTTACCGCTTGCCGAACTCGCTCAGGCCAGGGCGCAGTGGGCTGAAGCAAACGCTGGTCTTGATGAGAGTCATTTGCAACTCGAGCGCGCCATGCAATTGAAGGCCAAAGGTTTTTTTAGCGAGTCGCAGCTGAGTCAGGCGCAAAACCAAAGCCGTATGGCCAAGGCCCGTGTTGATGCTGCTCAGGCTGCCATCGAGCTGCGGCAGCTCCAAGTTTCGCAGACCGAGTTGCGAGCACCTGACTCGGGGCTCATCAGCGCGAAAGCCGCCTTGCTAGGAGCCATTCCGCCCATGGGCGCCGAACTCTTCAAAATCCTGGTCCAAGGCCGACTTGAATGGCGCGCTGAATTGACCAGCCAGGACTTGGCGAGGATTGCGCCCGGGTACCCAGCGCGGGTGCAGTTGCCTGCTGGGGAAAGCGTCGAGGGCAAGGTTCGGGTGCTTGGTCCTTCGATCGACCAAGCCAACCGCAATGGGCTGGCCTTCGTAACACTTGCCTCATCACCGAAGCAGGCGCGTGTAGGCCAGTTTGTGCAGGGCAGCATCGACGTCGGCCAACGCTCGGTAATGAGCCTACCCCAGTCGGCGCTCGTGGTCAGAGACGGCTTCACCCTGGTGTTCCAGATCGACTCGCAGAGCCGCGTGCGTGCACACAAGGTCAAAGCAGGCGCGATCGTCGGCGATCGCGTGGAGATTCTTGAGGGGATCGCCCAAGGCGCGCTCGTGGTTGCCCGCGGTGGTGCGTTTTTAAATGACGGCGATTTAGTTCGAACGCCCAAGCCATGAATCTTTCAACCTGGTCGATTCGGCACCC
>VGHV01000241.1 GCA_016868095.1 Betaproteobacteria bacterium | reverse complement strand
TTTCTTATGCAAGCCCTGTGGATCAAATAGAGGCAGCGCTGATGCGTATCGAACGCTGGCTCGGCACGCTTTGATAGCAGCCTGTGCGTTAGGGGCCGACTTGCCTGGCAGCTTGCTCGAGCTTGCTTCTTGCGAGCAAAACACGCTGACCGTAGCCATGGTCACTTGGCAAATTCGCTGCACCCACATAGGTTTTAAGTGCCTTTTCGAGACTGGCGTCGCGGCTTAGGTACTCCTTGAGTATGCCAACCCCAACGCGCAAATTGCTTACAGGGTCAAAAACCGCCGCTACACCGCCAAGATGCTCAAATTTTGCTGCATGGACACGCGTGAGGATTTGCATCAACCCCTGAGCACCTCGAGGGCTTTGCGCCAGGGGATCAAAGCCCGATTCAACCGCCACCATGGCAAGAATCAAGAGCGGATCAAGCTTTTGCTCGAGAGCAATCGCATAACTCTCACTCACGATGTCGCGAGCCAGATCGGAAGCTGCCTGATAGCGGTCAACGATGAAATCAACAATTCTGAGCTGTTCCGGACTTAAGGGCTTAACCGATAGCGCTTGAGCCTGCGCCTTCGCCACTGAGGGAACCCCCGATGAATCGGCTTGCACGAGGTCCGTCGAAGGCTTGTGAGTATCGAATCGCGACTGCATCCAAGGCGACTGCGACAAACCATGTCGCCAAGCGAAACAAAGTAATAAACAGATCAAGGCTAGTGGAAAAAGCTCAAGACCCGCCTGACCGCGAGGGCTTGAGTGATTCACGCTGTGAGATGCTTGCCTTGCTTTAACATACTTGGGCATAGCGCTTTGTTTGGTGATCTCAGACATATCCATTGGTGCGGCGCAGCATAACTGATTTGACCTTGCTTCGCAGCAAAACCCATCGGATGGACTTCGATGCGACCGATCTTTCGAATCAGGTAGTGTAGTCGCTCAGCGGTCAACCAAGATCGACTAAAGGTTATTTCAGCCCGACAAACAAATATTGAGACCGATGGCCATGTTTCATAAATCCCGCCAATACAGTGACTTACGAGAATTTATGGAGCAACTTCATGAGCTTGGTGAATTGCAGCGCGTCAAGCCTGAGATAGCCACCGAATTAGAAATAACCGCACTGGCTGATGCCTGTCTTCGAAAGGCGGGTCCGGCGCTCCTCATCGAACGACCCACCCGATTTGGAGAGCCAAGCAAACACCCTGCGCTAGTGAACTTGTTTGGGACTACCCGAAGAGTTGCCCTTGGCATGGGTGCCGAGGAGCCTTCGGCCTTGCGTGAAATAGGCCGGGTGCTATCGCTGCTTAAAGAACCCGAGCCACCACGAGGGCTCAAAGACGCCTGGGACAAGTTGCCGATGCTCAAGCAGGTCTGGAGCATGGCACCCAAAATGGTGGGTAGAGCGCCCTGCCAAACGAACCGCCTCGAGGGCGGTGAAGTCGATCTGGGGCAGTTTCCCCTGCAACACTGTTGGCCGGGTGATGCTGGTCCACTGATTACCTGGGGACTGGTGGTGACCAAGGGACCTGGTAAGAAACGGCAAAACCTTGGCATTTATCGGCAACAAGTCATTGCAAAAAATAAGACCATCATGCGCTGGCTTGCCCATCGCGGTGGCGCGCTCGACTTTCGCGAGCACGCGCGATTAAACCCTGGTAAGCCTTTCCCGATTGCCACCGTGCTCGGTTGCGATCCAGCGACCATACTTGGCGCAGTCACACCGGTCCCTGACAGCTTGTCGGAGTATCAATTTGCTGGGCTTCTGAGGGGCTCGAGAACCGAACTCACAAACTGCATCGGCATAGACTTACAAGTACCGGCGCGTGCTGAAATCGTGCTTGAGGGACATTTGAATCCCGACCCTGACGCCAAGCAAACAAGCATGAATGCGCATTCCTTGGGCTTTACCGATGCGCTGCCGCCCAGTGCAAAGACAGGCTGGGAGATGGCTCCCGAAGGCCCCTTTGGTGACCATACGGGTTATTACAACGAAAAAGATTGGTTTCCAGTCTTTACCATCGACCGGATCAGCTTGCGTGACCAAGCCGTTTATCACAGCACCTACACGGGAAAACCACCCGACGAACCGGCCATCCTCGGCCTGGCCCTCAACGAAGTCTTTGTGCCGATTCTGCAAAGGCAGTTTCCGGAAATCAGCGAATTTTACCTCCCGGCTGAGGGTTGCTCTTACAGAATGGCTATTGTGTCTATCCGCAAACAGTACCCCGGGCATGCCAAGCGGGTCATGTTTGGGCTTTGGAGTTTTTTGCGCCAATTCATGTACACCAAGTTCATCGTCGTGGTCGACGACGATATCGATATCCGTCAGTGGGCGGAGGTTATCTGGGCAATTACCACCCGCGTTGATCCAAGCCGGGATTGCTTGCTGGTTGACAACACTCCGATCGACTATCTTGATTTTGCATCGCCAGTTTCTGGCCTGGGGTCAAAAATGGGGCTTGACGCGACCAATAAGTGGCCTGGCGAGACGCAGCGCGAATGGGGACGACCGATCACCATGGATGCATCAGTCGAGAAAAAAATCGCCGAGGTCTTAAGTAGTTTGGGCGTGAGCTAACACAAAGCAAGCGATCCTCGAAGAGAAGCGCAAAAGACGAAGCAAGTGATCCTCGAAGAGACGCGCAAAAGCTGCGACGTGCTATCAACCGGTCGACACGATGATACGAAGCAAATTGTCGACTGCCTGTCTCGCAGCGGCAGCCTTGAGGTGATTAATCATGATGCTAAAGCTATAACGCTGACCGCTTTTTGCCTCGATATAGCCGGCAAGCGCGCGCACGCCATTTAGCGTGCCTGTTTTGAGCCATAAATGCCCGCGAAGACCAGGCTCGGCCAAACGCCGCTTCATCGTCCCGTCTACCCCAGCCACAGGCAAACTGTCGCGGTACATCGCTGCAATCGGCAAGCGTTGCGCGAACTGAAGAATCTTGTTGAGATCACGAGGGCTAAGCCGCTCCTCGCGCGACAAACCTGATCCATTTTCAATCACCAATGAGGAAAGGACGACCTGTTGATCCTGAAGCCATTGGCGCAGGCGATTCCAGGATGCCTGAACACTCGCAGGCCTTGATTCTGAAGCAGACAATTGCAACCACAAATGCCTTGAAAGCAGGTTATTGCTTCGCTTATTGACGTCGATCACCACATCGAGCACCGAGTTGCTCGAGGTCCACGAAAGTAGTTCAAGGGGTGCTTGACTCGCCGCACCGTCAACGCGACGAGCATGACCCTTCCAGCGTCCGCCTTGCTCAAGCCAGGCGGCTCGAAACAATCGCTCGGCGAATTCGACGGTATCTGGAAAGGCGATAAAGCGTTCGCCACGGCCACAGCTGCTTGGCCAATTGCCTTCAAGGATCAGCTTTCTTGCGCCCGCGCTTGGCTCAGGCTCGAATTGAAAGGCAAGCGCAGCGTCCTTACAAGTACCTTGAGGTTTACGAAGCCGATCGAGGATTTCGATGCCAGCCAGGGGTGGGTCAAGGATTGGTTTTTGACCTGCCCCCCAAGAAAGCTTGACCGATCGAAAATTCATATCTGTTGCAATCGGTGCAACGTTATAAGGTTGTTGCCACTCACCGTCAATGGGTACTGAGACCGAAACCTCACCGGCATAAAGTGATGCATCAAGCAATAAGTCGCCCTGGATATCCTCAAGCCCGGCGCTTCTCAATCGGGCAATCATTGCGCGCAAATCTTCGATCAAAAGCTTGGGATCACCGCGTCCGAGCAAGACTAAATCACCATGCAAGGTCCCTGCATCAGGCTGCACCTTGGCGCGCCAGCTGGTCTTCCATCGAAAATCCGGACCTAAAAGCTGTAGCGCCGCGAAACTCGTGAGGAGCTTTATGGTTGATGCGGGGTTCATCGGCTCATCGGCACGATGCTCCCAACGAAGCGGCGGGCTCTGTGCTGGAAATCGCTGGTGTTGACCCAATGCGTCTTTGAGCGATCGATTGTTATCAGCTTGGTTACTCGCTGATGCATCGTGGATCGGTTCAAGTACAAGAGCGATCGCAGAGCGCGGCACATGAACGGTTTTTTCGACATGCTCAAGCCATTGCTGCAAGACGGCATCTTGTGCCCTTGCAGGGCTCAAGGTGACAATGCAGACCACGAGGCATGCGGCAATACCCTGCAAAAACAAAGAGACCAGGCTTTGCAGGCCGCGCAATGATCTTGGATTTATATCAAGGAAAAAAACATGCGACTTCATGATCGTCACATTCTGCTCACCGGAGGGGCCCAAGGCATCGGACTTGCCTGCGCATTGCGATTTGCTAGCGAAGGCGCAAAAGTCCTAGTGGTTGATAAGCAAGCCGCACCTGATGTTGCCCGAGCATTAGAAAGTGCGGGGCAAGCGAGGGGGGATGCTGAGACACTCGCTTCAAAGGCGGATGCCGAAAGGCTCGCTTCGAACATCGCCTGGTTACAGGCCGATGTCACAGAGCGATCATCGGCGGAAGCAGCTTTAGCCATGGGCATCCGACTTTGGGGCAGGGTCGATGGTTTGTTGAACAATGCCGGCATTATCCACGGCTGCCACTTTCTTGATCTTAAGGATGAGGACTTCGATCGTGTCTTGGCTGTGAATATTCGTAGCTATTTCATGTTCAGCCAGGTGGTTGCGAGACAAATGGTGTCTGAAAAGCTTCGCGGTTCGATTGTCAACATGTCAAGCGTCAATGCCCTGCT
>VGHV01000240.1 GCA_016868095.1 Betaproteobacteria bacterium | reverse complement strand
ACTGGTGACCAAGACAGACCCCCAAGATCGGAATTTTCCCGCAGAAGTGCTTAATCGCTTGCACGGAAATACCCGCTTCATTGGGTGTGCAAGGCCCCGGTGAAATGACCAAGTGGCTTGGCTGCAATTGTTCTAAGTCCTGCAAGTTAGCGGCATCGTTTCGTACCGTTATAACTTGCGCTCCTAAAGCCCGAAAATACTGAACTAAGTTATAGGTGAAGGAATCATAGTTATCGATCATGAGTAGCATAGTTAATCTATCCTCTTGATTCTTCTATGCGATGCCGACAGCTACTTGGAAAGTTATCCGGTTCCTTGTCCTGTTTTTTCGTCGCCTGAAGATTGTGCAAACTGCGGGCACGGGGAAAACCTACATTATCGCCTGTGGGGGTAGAGCGCTCAAGCAAGATATGCGTTCGACAACATGCTCCCGTAACAACTATGGATTGATAGCTGCGGCGATTCTTTCTGTGGGAGCACAGGTGGCGATTATTCCGTATCACCGTATGTCTCCTCGTAAAGATCACGGATCGATTTCCCTTCGTAGGTCCAATGCGGCCCAGGCTGAACGCTGTAGTCGAGCCCGAGAATTTGCCGGGTTGCGGCAGTCAGCGACATTTCCTCGTCTGCGAGGCGAACCTTCTTCGGTGCGACTACGGTAACGGTGGCATCCGAATGAGCGGATTGCAGAACCGCCCCCATCGGGATACCCATTTCCGCGAAGTTCAGATTCGGGCGCCGAGCACGGAGCTGTTCGGCAGCAGCGATGGATTGCTGGTCGATCATGCTTGGCTGGTCGGTGACTTGCTGGGTGGCTTCCTCGGTATGGAGTAGCTTCAGGATGGAGATTGCCTGGTCGGGTGCGATCCGGAAGAATTCGCGCTTCGGATTGATCCGGTTCGGGCCGAAGGCGATGTGCAAAGCCTTATCGACCTCTTCCGCATTCTGGACATTGCAGGCATATTCAATGGTGAACGGCAATGGTACGCCGGTGGTGTAAAGCTGCGCGATGCGCGAGTTGGTTTCCTCCTGCGTGGTGTAGCCGATCTTGACCAGCCCAGGCATTGCCGAGTTGGTCAGGACATAAACGATGCTCAGCGAACTACCCATTCCGTTCACCCTTCTTGGAGACATTACCCTCTTTATTACACTCTTTCACGCTAATTACCTCTTTTCTGCCAAAGTGCGCCAGGACCGCGGCCGATGCAGTCGACCGTCTGCCCCTTCTGGGTATTCAGGACTCGCCGAATCATGTCGCGACTCACGCCAGGGCAGGCACGCTCGAGGTCAGCCAGTGAAAAGGTGCCGAACATCTTACCGATGACTTCGAGCACCAGTTGAGTCTTCGACCCACGCGGTTCCGCGGTCTCGCCAACGCGTTCGACAAATTCCCGATAGGCAGCCTTCAGGATGGGCAGCACGTAATTGATGTATGGCCAGGGATCATGCTTGCCTTCATGCCACCCCTGCGAGCTTTGCTCCAGGGTTTCGTAGTAGCGGTCTTTATTTTGTTCGACGAGGCGCTCCAGACTGATGTAGCGACCAACCTCGAAACCTAGCTGGTAGCTCTGCAACAGCCAAAGCAATCGGGAGACTCGGCCATTGCCATCACGGAACGGATGGATGCACAGAAAATCGAGATTAAAGGCTGCCAGTGCAATCAGCGGTGGACCCCAGCGCTCTTCCAGGCAGGTCTGCCAGTCAGCAACTAACTGATCCATGGCCGCCGGAGTCTGCTTCGCCGACACGGTACGGAAACGTACACGCTCGCTGCCATCGGGATAGCGCTCGATGATGTCGCCGTCCTTTTCCTTGTACAGGCCTGAATCCCAAATCTGGCCTCGCGTCATGGCATGCAGACGCTGGATCGTCGCGTTGGAAATCGAGATGAGCAGGGTGTCCTCGTGAATCCAAGTGAGGGCATCGCGGTAGCCGCGCACCTCTTCCTCGTCGCGGTCACGGAACAGAGGCTTGGGCGACACCAGCACATCGCGCACCCGAGAAGGTTCGACGGTAACGCCCTCGATGCGGTTCGATGAGACTGCGCTTTCGATCAGTGCGTGCTCGCGCAGTGCCTTGAGGCGCTGGGGGGACTGCCGGGTGTAGAGCTCTTGCTTGCCGCGGAATTCGCCGAGATCAGAAAGGTACCACGCAGTTGGCGCTGGAATCGACGCATTGCCAGCGGCAAGCAGCTTTACGGTGGATAGTGGTTTTTTCATGGGAAACGACTATTCCTCATGATGGCGACTTCGATGCCAATACTGGGGTAGTTCATGGCTTGGCAGAGTTCCTATTGGCCAGACGTGCTCTGCCCTTATCGGTAAGCCGGTATTGCTGAAGTCGGCTATTAGGTTTGTTGGGGAGGGTGTATTCGATAAGTCCCTGCTTTAGCGCAGGATGCAGGTAATTTTCACGGAAGTTTTGACGATGACGGATTCCCAATGCCTCCCGGAGATCCCCCGACGATTGTTCACCATGTTTTAGTGCGATCAGGAGCCGCTCGACTGGGTCACTCGACTGGGTCAGTGACTGGGCTAACCCTTCCCCGGGCTGGTGTGCCGTCCTGCCAGCGCCGACTTTACCGGGCTCCTTCCCTGTTGCCGATTCAGCGACCTCCCGCGCTGCCGGGTGAACAGGCAAACGGACCATGAAATAGCTGTGATCCTCGTCGAACTCGAACTCGGGTGGAGGCGAGCCATTCTTCTCCATCGCCTGGATGATCTTGGGGATGCCGGTACAGCGGCGGCCTTCGGTAAATTCGAGTTCCTTGAGAAATTCGCCGATGCGGCGGTTGCGATAACGCCGGGGCTGGGCGCGGCCCGCTTGCAGTTGCTCCAGCCTAATCGACCGATCCGGACCGGGGTAGCTGATGATCATCATCTCATCGCGCTCAAGCCGGATTTCGACCGATTCGCGCGTATCGTAACCACGGTGATAGACCGCATTAATCCGATCGTCGTGGGGCACGGTGGCCGCTAATGACATCAACTCTGTTTCATCAGTCCCTCTGGCCCGGATGGTCCTGGAGCCCTTGCGGATGTAATAGGCAAACTCCTTGCCGTCCTTGCCCAGACTGATCTTGGCATTATAGGGGCGCGTCGGCCCACCCAAGGCCCAAAGCACCAGCACATGCCGGCCGTCGATTTCAACCGGCACTGCGATGGGATGGTAGTACGGTGCAATGGCGCTGAGTCCGAGGTTGAGTAATTCCTTCTGAATCGTATCGATCTGCGCGGGATCAAGGCCGACCGGCGGCAGCACGGGGCGCCCGTTGTGCTCGGCAACGCCAATCAAAATGTAACCGCCGCCCAAGTTGTTGATGTCGTTGGCAAAAGCGCAGAGCGTTTGCAGGACGGCCTCAGGATTCCAACCTGCCTTGAATTCGAGGCGCTCCCATTCGACAGGCTTGCCGTTGAGGAGGTCATTGATGTTAATGGGGAGTGCCATGGTCTATTCGGTATCCCTGAATCAATTACGCTATTGTTAACACGTCCTCAGACAATCTGCCGTAAAGTGCGTCACTCGCAGCACCCCATCCCGATGTCATCGAATGCTGTAGCACAGCGTCGGCACCTTCGTGCCTATGGCCAATAGTCGTCGAGATGACTCACATCACATGGTCAACCCAGTCCGCTGATGAAGTTCGCTGCTGGTCCCTCAGTGAACCAATCAACTCAGTGTTCAAGCCCGTTTTCAACAAGCTCTGCGGCCTTTAATACAGCCCTTGCCTTCATTTCTGTTTCCTGCCACTCGGCCTCGGGTGAGGAGTCGTAAACAATGCCTGCGGCTGCCTGTACATTCAGCATCTTATCTTTCACGATACCGGTGCGGATCGCGATCGCCACATCCATGTGGCCCGACCAACTCAGATAACCGACCGCGCCGCCGTATATACCTCGGCGGGTTTTTTCCATATCGTCGATGACCTCCATAGCCCTTACCTTGGGAGCACCAGTCAGCGTGCCCGCTGGAAAACTTGCCCTTAAGACATCGATATCATCAAGCCCCTCTTCGAGCAAAGCTTCCACATTCGATACAATATGTTGAACGTGCGAATATTTTTCAATCACCATTTTTTCAGTCACGCGAACCGTTCCCGTTTTTGCGATTCGACCGAGATCATTACGCGCTAAATCGATCAGCATCAAGTGCTCTGCGCACTCCTTTGGATCAGCAAGTAATTCGCGAGCAAGCGCTTTATCTTGCTGAGGCGATAAGCCTCGTCGCCTTGTCCCTGCGATGGGTCGAATCGTAATTCGGGTTGCACCTTCTGGATCTTCGGTCTCAAGAATTTCTTGTCGAACGAGAATTTCTGGTGAGGCACCCACCACTTGGAAATCACCAAAATCGTAATAATACATATAAGGTGATGGGTTGATTGAGCGCAGTGCTCGATACAGCGCAAGTGGGGGGTGTGAAAAAGGCTTGCGAATCAGCTGTCCAATTTGCACTTGCATTAAGTCGCCAGCCATGATGAGTTCGCGCGCTTTTCTTGCCGCGTTGAGATAGTCCTGCTTCTCGAAACCTCGGATTTCACAGCTTTCTGGCCCTGGCGCCGGAACCGTTTCATCAACAGCGTTTTTTAGTCTTGCCTTAAATTCGCGCAGCCGCTTTTGAGTTTGAGTCCAAGCATCTGGGCTTCGCGCATCTGCGTAGACCACGAGATAAAGCTTGCCACGGAGGTTGTCGACAATCGCTAATTCGTCGACCAGCAAAAACAAC
>VGHV01000239.1 GCA_016868095.1 Betaproteobacteria bacterium | reverse complement strand
AGCAATAGTGGGAACCCAATGAAGCTGCCCACGAGGTGAATAACGGCGGTATCGAGGGCCTTGTCAGTGCTTGACTTGACAAGCGCGTTCCAAGAGGCGTGCAATAGCGCGCCGAACAGCACCGCAGCTACCACGCCCCAAGTCAGGGCCATACGCAGCCAGCGGACAGCCCGCGTTGACGCATGCCAGGCAGGTAGCGGTCGAGATATGTCTTTGTCAACCCTGCGACCTCTGCAAGCTCATTCAGCATCGGAGGATTCACCCGTTTGTTGCTGTTATCTTCGGGCTCAACCGGTATGTCACGTTGCAAAGCATGCTCAATACGTGACACCACTTCACCGATTTTTGAGAAGTACTCGTGGCTCATGGTCGATTGGTGGATTGCGTGCTAGAAAAAGCTCGAGCGCTTCTAAATCCATGACTCCAGTTAGACGATGAGTTCCCTTACGTAACACTTGAAAATTCTCGCCACCATCAGCCAAAAAAGAATTCACCGTAACTCGGTACGTACTACTAGATTCAATCGGCTTCTTGTTCAAAGACACACTTGCGCTAACGATACGTTTGCCAGGCTTTTGTGTCTGATCCCAGCGATAGGCGAAACCCTTTGAAGGAATAAGCAATCGTACCGGACGGTCAACCTGCCATTGAAGCTCAAGCAACTCGATAATTTGCGCACCTGTTAACGTCATCGTCACAAGATTGTTATAAAAAGGCTGAGCAGCAAACAGATCTTCGTAACGTAAATCTCCATTTGCCTGAGGAATCAGCGGGGCCCGCACGCCCCCGAGGTTCATAAATGCGATCTGAGCGCCACCTTGATCGATGCTTTGCGTCGCAGCAAGCTGTGCATCTGCGATCAATCTGCCAAGCGCCGACTCACCTTTAGCATCAACATCCGCTAAAACTGCACGATTCAGTCGAGCCACAACACGCTTAGAAAGAGGCTCTGCCAGTTGCTCATAAGCATGAATCAACTCGCTTTGCCGAGTATCCTTCTCGAACAATTCAGGCCTGATGATCATATTGTTAGCGTTAACTGTTACGATTTTTTTCGTAACACGATCGATTTCGATATCAATATCAGTGAGCATCGTTCCGTATTTATCCGCACTCGTGACCCGCTTACCCTCAATAAGGCAGTTGTAAGCGTGGTGCGTATGGCCGCTAATGACCAATTTCACACTGGTATCTATTCTATTAACGATATCAACAATTGGTCCACTTATTCCTTGACAGTCGTCATAGTCTCCGGTTGGAACGCCACCCTCGTGGATGAGCACTACATAGGCATAGATTCCTTGATCCCGAAGGCTTGGTAATAAGTTATTGACAGTGCTTGCTTCATCTAAAAAGCGCAAACCAAGAACCGAACTTGGCGTCACTATTGAGGGCGTGGCTGCGAGTGTCAATCCAATGAAGGCAACTGGAATGCCTTCGAAATAGCGAACAGCGTAGGCAGGTAGTATTGTTCTCCCGGTGCTCTCTTCAACAGTACTTGCGGCCAAGTATTGAAAGCGTGCTCCCTCAAATGGCTTCGGCCCCTGGCAACCCTTGGTGGGGTGACATCCACCACCTTGTAATCGCAACAGTTCACCCAGTCCTCTGTCGAATTCGTGGTTACCTACCGCTGAGATACTCAAACCCATAAGGTTTAAGGATTCAATGCTTGGTTCATCGTTGAACAAGGCTGAAAGAAGTGGTGTGGCGCCAATTAGATCCCCTGCACCAACAAAAACGCTGTGAGGGTTTCTTGTCCGCAGCCGAGCGACCGCGGTGGCTAAATGTTCGGCACCGCCTGCACGGATTTGCACGCGGCTTGCCGGATCAAGTGGGTTACGAATCCTAAGCCCGCCGAAGGGGGGCTTTAAGTTCCCATGGAAATCATTGATTGCAATGATTTTTACTTCGACCGACTTCGACCCAGTGACATCATCAGCTAAGCTTGACCCGGGCAAAAGGATTGTTCCAAGGACAAGCAAGCCGATCAAAGTACTTCCCAAACGACTCATCAGGCTAGCCAGTTGATAGCTCAAACAATGCACCCTGCCCGAGCAAACACTACCTTGTCTTCCCACAAATTGCCCCTCAGGCGAGTTCGCAAGCGAAAACGTCAAATTTTTCAGACCACGGTACGTGCTCTGCCCCTAACAGGTGAATTCATCTTTATCGCTCACTTTCAAACGTGCGATCGATCGCTCCAGTAGTGTGCAATCTTTAAGGAGCCTCGACAAGCTGTTGGCGAGAACAGCCTTTTGAAGCAGTTGACCAAGAAGTTGGCCGAGCAGGGCCAAGTTCTAGACCCGTTGGTCGGGCTTTGATGAGAAGATTGTGTCTCCGTATGCCCGTGGCATGACGGCGCGTGTGATCCAGACACCTAGCGGAGATATACGATACCGAGGTCTAGCCGGCCCTTATCTCATTAACCTGTTCGATTGGGCGCAGCGAAACATCAGCCAGAAATTGATACTGAAAGAAGTAGAACCATATGGTGCATTTAAACAGATTAAGTCCTAACGACCCTATCCGGCGAACCCTCGTTGCTGCAATTGCAGCCGCTGGCGTGGGCTTAAACACGAACCTCGCCCAAGCGCAAAGCTTTCCAACTCGGCCGATCAAAATCGTGATCGGGTTTCCCGCCGGAGGCCCCCTTGATTTGCACGCTCGACTGCTTGCTGATCGTCTGGGGCAAATCCTTGGGCAGACAGTCTTAATAGACTATAAAGCGGGAGCGGGTGGTACCGTTGGCGCACAAGAGGTTATGCGCGCAAATCCCGACGGTCATACCATCATGCTGGCAAATACTGGTGTGATGGTGATTAATCCTGCCGTCTACGGTAAGTTGCCTTATGCAACCTTGCGTGATTTTGTGCCGATCGCTCGAACAGCCATGCAACCCTTGGCCTTATTGGTCAACCCATCAGTGCCTGTCCAAACACTCCCTGAATTCTTGGCCTACTTGAAGGCTAGACCTGGAAAAGTCAATTACGGTTCAGCTGGTAACGGCGGGATAAGTCATCTCGTTCCTGAAATGTTTAAAACTGCGACCGGTACCTTCATGGTTCACATACCCTACCGTGGCAGCGCGCCCGCGTTTGCAGACTTAATGGCAGGCCAGGTGCAGTTTATGGCAGAGTCGATACCGCAGGCGGCGATGTACCACAAGCAAGGACGAGTCCGAGCACTTGCTGTCACAAGCCGGGAGCGTAATCCAGCGCTACCGGATGTCCCAACTGCCATGGAGTCAGGGATCAAGGATTTTGAGGTCGTCGGCTTCTATGGATTTCTCGCGCCGATCGCGACGCCTCGCGAGGTGGTTCAGCGACTAAGTGAAGCCTTTAAACAGGTACTTAATACGCCCGAAATTCGGGACAAAATGATTGCCCAAGGTGCCAACCCGGCATTTCTTGGCTTCGATGATTTTCATCGATTCATTGCGCAAGAAACACCGCGCTGGGCTCAAGCCGTTCAGCGTTCTGGAGCAAAGATTGATTGATCTTGTTGATGATGCAGGGTGATATTTATGGCTTACGTGGAGAAAAGGTAGATATGAAACGTAGATCGTTCCTTGAAAAGTTAAGTCTTGCCGGAAGTAGTCTCACGATAGGGCAAATACAAAGTGCTAGCGCGCAAAACTTTCCAACACGACCGCTTCGCCTAATCGTTGGATTTCCTCCTGGCGGGGGTATTGACTTTACTGCGCGAACCATTCAACCGGGTCTTGAAGCAGGCCTTGGACAGCCGATCGCCGTGGAGTATAAGCCTGGCGCAGGCGGTGTCATCGCTGCTGGCGAACTGAGCCGTGCGGCTGCGGATGGTTATAGTTTATTAATTGCAAATACAGGCCCATTTGCGATTGCGCCCTTTCTCCAAGCCAAACAACCCTACGATCCTATTCGACAATTCACTTACATCGGCCAGATTGCAGAAGCAGGCTACATTGCAGCAACAAGATTTGACCACCCTGCAAAGGACCTACGTGAATTTATCGATTGGGCCCGATCAAATCGTTCTAAGGCAAATTACGCAAGCGGCGGGGTAGGCTCATCGACTCACCTCAATGGCGAGTTACTGAACGCCGTTGCAAATCTTGATATCACTCATATTCCGTATAAAGGAAGCGCACCTGCCGTACAAGACCTCATTGCGGGTCAAACGCATCTGTTGATCGATGCAGGTACAGTGTTGCTGCAGCAAATCAAGGGCGGAAAACTCAGAGCGCTCGCGGTTACTTCAGCCAAACGTGACCCGAGCCTGCCGGATACACCGACAGTGAAAGAGCTCGGATTGCATGGCATGGAAGCATCAGGCTTTCAGGGCCTTGTGGGCCCTGCCGGGCTTCCTCGTGACATCGTTGAACGGCTCTCAAAGGAATTGGCGAAGGTACTTGCAATGCCGGATGTGAAGTCGAAATTTGCTTCGGCAGGGTCTGAAGTTATGCCACGGCAAGCGAAAGAGTTTGCTGAATTTGTGAAGGCAGAAAGCGATAAGTGGTCCAAAGTGATACGAGACCGCAAGCTACAGCTAGCTGCATAGCGAAGGCTTATCGATGATATAAGGTGAGGATGGCCCGAGACCAGCCAATATCCGCATTTAGCTCGATCCGCTGGCTTTGTCCCCCTCACCTGCGAGCTCACGTGGTCGCATTGCTAAAAAGATCACCATGGCCACGAGCGAGCAAATGGCTATTAGTAAAAACGACAGGCCCCACGAAGTTGGCGACTTTCCGCCGCT
>VGHV01000238.1 GCA_016868095.1 Betaproteobacteria bacterium | reverse complement strand
TTGCTCAGGGTCTTTTTTGACACCCTCGCGTCTTATCAGGGGTTTGGTCAAACGCTGTGGGTGATGGACGTAGTCAAAACCATATCGACCTTTTACGCACAATCGACCCTCATTGGCTGGTCCTTCTCTGCCTTCAACGCGAACAATGCGGTTATCTTGAACCATATAGGTGAGCTGACAGCCGACACCACAAAAGGGACACACCGAATCAACAGCGCTTTGAACGGGGCTTAACCCGGCGTCGCGTGCTGGCATCAGCGCGCCCGTTGGGCACGCAGCCACGCACTCTCCGCAGGCCACACAACTTGACTCACCCATGCGATCGTCAAAATCAAAAACGACATGCGATTGCGCGCCTCGACCGGCATAGCCGATGACGTCGTTGACTTGCTCCTCGCGGCATGCCCGCACACATCTTGTGCATTGAATGCAGGCATCCAAATTGACTGCGATTGCCGGATGACTGAGATCGCTTGGAGGATTTTTCCTAGACTCAAAGCGCGCTTGTGAGAGCCCTCTGAATTGCGCCCAATGCATCAGTTCTGAGTCGGGCTTTCTTTCGACCTCGGGCATATCGCTAAGAAGCAGCTCGAGTACCATCGACTGTGCCTTATGCACTCGCGCCGTCTCTGTTTTAACCTTCATCGCGGATATTGGCTTGCGACAGCATGCAGGCGCAAGTGTTCGCTCGCCTTCGACTTCGACCACACAGGCACGGCAATTGCCATCGGGGCGCAACCCAGGCGCGTAGCATAGATGCGGGATCTCAATGCCAAGGCGATGCGCTGCCTCGATAATTGTTTCTTCGGGGTTGGCGTTGACGGTCTGACCGTTGAGTTCGAAACATATGGCCGACATCAGCTCACCTCGTGGGCAAAGTGTTTCATGACAAGAAGCACGGGGTTAGGTGCGGCTTGGCCTAATCCGCAAATCGAGGCATCGATCATGGTTTGTGACAACGCTTCGATGAGCGGCTGATCCCATTGATCGCGAGCAATCAATTGATTCATTTTGCTTGTGCCGACGCGACAAGGTGTGCACTGACCACAGGATTCATGTTCAAAAAAGTGCATCAAATTTCGAGCGGCATCGCTTGCTTTGTCCTTGTCTGACAAAATAATCACAGCTGCCGATCCAATAAATGCGCCGTGTGGATTGAGGGTATCGAAGTCCAGCGGGATATCGCCCATGCGCGCTGGCAATATGCCTCCCGATGCGCCACCCGGCAGGTAGGCATAAAAGCTGTGCCCTTTAAGCATGCCGCCGGCGTACTCGTTGATCAATTCGACAACGGTAATGCCCGCAGGGGCGAGGTGAACGCCAGGCTTGTTTACCCTGCCAGAGACCGAAAATGAACGAAGGCCTTTACGCCCACGACGGCCTTGCGCGGCAAACCATTCGCCGCCGCGCTCGACGATCTCGCGAATCCAGTAAAGACTCTCCATATTGTGTTCGAGCGTTGGCCGTCCGAATAAGCCCCGCTCGGCGACATAGGGCGGGCGAAGTCTTGGGACGCCGCGCTTGCCCTCAATCGATTCGATCATCGCCGATTCTTCCCCGCATATATAAGCACCTGCGCCTCGCCTGAGCGAAATCGCTGGTATGGGGCAGGGCGCTTGTGCTTGTAAGGCTTTGAGTTCACGCTCGAGCAGTTGGCGGCAGTGGGCATATTCGTCGCGCAAGTAAATCCAGATGGCAGACATGCCCGTTATCTTGGCTGCGATCAGCATGCCCTCGAGGAATCGATGAGGATCGCGTTCCAAATAATAACGATCTTTAAACGTTCCTGGCTCACCTTCGTCGATATTGACCGCCATGTATCGAGGGGCAGGCTGCTGACGCAGAATGTTCCACTTTCGATAAACGGGAAATCCTGCACCGCCCAGACCACGTAAACCCGAAGCTTCTAGGGCCGCAATAACCGCATCCTCGGTAAGCGTTCCTGCATCAAGTGCTTTCAGTAATTGATAGCCACCTTGATCGATATAGCTTTGATAGCCTATTGCATCAGGTATCGAGGCCTTGGTTGCACCTGATGACAGCGCAGCGAGCACGGCGCCTTCATCGGCTCGGCTAATCGGGTTTTGCCCAAGTACAGCGATGGGCGCGTCCTCGCAGCGGCCCACACAAGGAACAGCTTGGACCCGAATTTGCTCTCCTAGCAGTTGACGCAATCTTGAAAGCAGCTTTTCTGCGCCAGCAAGTGAGCAAGTCAGGGACTCACAAACCCTTAACGTTAAGCGGGCAGGTCTTGATTCACCTTCGCGAACAATATCGAAGTGATGATAAAAACTTGCGACTTCATAGACTTCGGCGCCAGCCATCTTCAAGTCAGCTGCCAGGGCATTAAGTAAGCCCACGGGTAAGCAAGATTCACTATCTTGAATCTTATGCAAATACTCGATCAGTAAGTCGCGTTGGTTTGCGGACTCACCAAGTATGCGATGCAGGGCCATGCGGTCTTCGCGATCGACCTGCCTGCCCTTTAAATGAGGCCTCAATCGGATTGGTTTTTCGACCATCGCTTGTGTTTTATTCACTGCTTGTCTCCTCGAAAGGCAACTTACACCAAGGTGCAATGCAGCATCTCAGCGCAATCTATTATTTTTCATGCATATTACTGGGCGATTGATGCGTTAAACGACTCAATAGCGCGCCAAAGCATATGCAGCGACAAGAGGTAGAGCGAAGCAGCGAAGTAGCGCTTAAGGCGCTTGGTTGGTAATTGATGGGCAAGCGCAGCGCCTCGTGGTGCCGTGAGCATGCTTGCTAGCACAATGATGAAAAGCGCAGGAAGGTAGACATAACCCAGTGCGTGCGGCAGTTGATGATGCCAGCCGCTGTAAATGTAGCCGAGGGTTCCTGCTGCCGCAATCGGAAAGCCGCTCGCCGCGCTTGTTCCGATGGCGACTGCCGGCGCAAGGCTGCACCAGGTCAAAAAGGGCACCGTCATAAACGCGCCGCCAGCACCAACAATAGAAGAAAGGCCGCCAATCAAACCGCCCACGAGCGTCAGGCCGCCTTGTGAGGGCAGCCCTCGACTGGCTTTCGGCTTTCGTTCGATGAGCATTTGTGTGGCCGAAAAGAGTAAAAAAGCGGCAAACCAGGCGAGCAGCCACCGACTTTGCAGTTGACTCGCCCAGTAGGCACCTAGTGCGCTTCCAAGCAAAATCCCTGGCACTAACTGCTTGGCGACATCCCATCGGACGCCGCCTCGTCGGTGATGCGCGCGCATGCTCGAGAGCGAGGTGAAAAGAATGGTTGCAAGCGATGTCGCAATCGCCATCCGGAGGCTATGTTCGGCATCAAGGCCTTGCTGGCGCAATAAGGCATCGACGAAGGGCACCATGATCATGCCGCCACCAATGCCGAGTAAGCCTGATAAGAAGCCTGTGCAAGCCCCCAAGAGTAATAAGCCAGCGATGGTGAGCCATGGAAGCGCGAAGGGTAGGGTGGAAGGGAGCGCGCTCAAGATGCCTTGCGAAGGTATTAGGCGATTGGGGTATTCGGCGATTGGGGTATTCGGCGATTGAGGTGAGGTGTCCCGCGGATGCCGTCAGGCCGGCATCCTGAACCGAGGGTTCAGAGCGGCCACAGAGGGTGCCGCATCAGGTTCGTCCGACGAGGGACGATCACAACAGCAGCACTCGAACTTCCGTAGCCTGGATGCTAAAAGCATTGGTTCAAGGAATCTATGACCTTAACGTGCACCGCAGGACCATTCGATTGTATCCCCAAGACAGGCTTTGTACGCTATGTCAGTGCGTCAGAGAGCCTTTGCGAAAGCGATTGCATACGCATCAACAACGTCTCGTCATCGGCCTGCTGGGCGATCGCCTGCTGATCGGTGACATGGTTGGTGCGCTTGCTCGCTTGGCTGAGTTTGACGCTTTCTAGTGATGCTTCGAGCGCTGCCATGATTGCAATCCGATCGGCAGCATGGATTTTTCCCTGATCGCGAATTTCTCGCATTCTCGCATCGAGTTTTTGTGCCGCATCGACAAGTGCTTGCTTTTCATCGTCGTGCACGGCAAGTCGATAATCGCGCTCAAGTAAACGGATATGAACGGCGGTTTTCGTTCGTGCTTCGCTCACAGGGGGCGCGTCTGTGTGCGTGCCGTCTGCCGGGGCATCGCTTGATGCTGGGTTTGCTTGCTGATCGTTAGTGCTTGTCATGACAATAGTCTCTCATAGGCGGCTCGTTGTTTTAGCGGGCCGGCGGAGGCGCCTCCTCGAATAGGTCAGGCGTGTGGGGTGGCAGCACCTCAAGGGCTTTGCGCACGCGTTGTTGCGCCTGCTTCATGCGGTCGCGAAATTCTTTGATCTGTTGGTCACGCTCGTTAATCGCCAACTCAGCTGCAGAAAGCGCATGCGCTTGTTGCTCAATGGCCTGATCGCGGGCTGCTATCGCCTGTTGCAACTGACCAATCGCTTGGTCCCGGGCCCCGATGGCTTGTTGCAGCTGCTCGATCGCCTGGTCGCGGCCCACGATGGCCTGCTGCAGTTGCTCGCTCGCCTGGTCGCCTTGCCGAGCCTCATGAAGCGCCTGAGCCTGACGCAGTTGCTCCTGAAGACTGGCGCATTGGGCGCGTAGTGCCGCATTCAGGTCGATGACTTGATGGACTTGGACTTCGATGGCATCGAAAGCCTCGATCATGGGGTTCATGCGGCCTCGTCTTTGATTTACCTGTGTTTTTCGGGTGAGCAAATGCCTTGTGCCCACAACATACATCCCAACATCCCGCCGAGGATA
>VGHV01000237.1 GCA_016868095.1 Betaproteobacteria bacterium | reverse complement strand
AAACATCAAAGCCAAGTTCAATCGATTTGCTTGCTTGCTCAATACGCGCGAGGCTTTGCTTCGATTGCCCATGGGCCAAAGGGCCAGCGCATTTGTGGTGCGAGATGATCGTGCGAACACCAAGCCCTTGACCGATTTGAATCGTTTCTTCGATGGATGCCATGAGGCCTTCGGCTTCATTTCGCATATGGGTGGTAAAAATGCCGCCGCATTCGCACAAAGGGCGCAAGACTTGGGTAATCTCAGACTGAGTTGCAGACGAGGCAGTGGGGTAGAAGGTGCCTGTGGACGCGCCAGCAGCACCCTCATCAAGGCAGGTCTGCAAAAGTGTTTGCATAGCGCGGATCTCAGCCGGATTCGCTTCGCGATCGAGCCTATCCATCGTGCATGCCCGTAAGGCCGAGTGCCCAATAAGCATGAGCGCGTGGGTTGCTGCCGGGCTATCCTTGAGCGCTTCAACATAGTCTTTGAAGTGGCGAAACACGGGCTTTTCGCCGCCAGCAACTAGGCCCAGAGGCATGGGCAACACGCCCTCGGGCAGTGGAGCGATGCTGACGCCACAATTACCGGTTACCACCGTGGTGACGCCTTGTGAGACTTTAAAGTCCATGGATGGCTGAAGCAAAAGCGCGGCATCGTCATGGGTGTGAACGTCGATAAAGCCAGGGGCCAGATGCATCGCTTCGCCCTGAACCCGTTCTTTGCCACGCAGGCCCAGAGAGCGCTTTTTGCTTTGACGACGATCGTGTTCGCGATCTAGGCGCTCGCCGTAATAACGAATTTCTGCGATTCGGCCAGCTTGGATGGCAAGATCAGCGTGTTGGGCAGGCGATCCTAATCCATCGTGAAGCCAGACGTTTTCAATTACGTAGTCATGGATCATGCTAATCGTCTTCTTTGTTGAGATTTACGCCACGATGGATCCTTGCGATTGCGCTTTCGCGCTGGCCGACCAGGAAATCCTTCATGGGGGGCACCAAGGCTTGCATGGCCGCCTCAATCAACTTGAACTGCTCGAGCGCTGGACGATGCAAGACAAAATCGCCAACCTCTTGCGCAAGCTTTAGACTTCGAGGGTGCCCGATCCCAAGCCGCAGTCGCCAGAAGTCTGGCTG
Source organism: Betaproteobacteria bacterium (assembly GCA_016868095.1). GTDB lineage: Bacteria > Pseudomonadota > Gammaproteobacteria > Burkholderiales > Burkholderiaceae_E > UBA3064. The sequence goes on along the minus strand of VGHV01000237.1, from coordinate 3,669 downwards.
GCCAAGGCGTAGGCTGATGTCCTTGAGCCCATTGTGTCCGGCGGAGCCGCCGCCAAACTTTATCTTGACAGCACCCGGGAGCAAATCGAGCTCGTCATGGATGACGAGGATCTCTTGGGGGAGGATTTTGTAAAAGTTGCAGACCGCTAAAACAGCCTGACCCGAACGATTCATCCAGGTCATCGGTTTGAGTAAATGGACGAGTTTGCCCTCGAGTCGGCAGGTGGCGAGCTCTGCGAAAAACTTTGCTTCGTGGTTAAAGCGTGCCAAGGGGTCGAGTTTTGGAAGTAAGCGGTCAAGGCACCAAAACCCTGCGTTGTGGCGATCAGACTCGTGTTCTGGCCCGGGGTTGCCGAGCCCGACCACCAGCCTAATCGCAACTTTCTTATCGGCGGCTTGGATTACTTATCGCCTTTCGTTGGACTACTTCTTGCCTTTAGCCTTGGCTGCAGGCTTGGCTGCGGTTTCAGCAGGTGCGATCTCTTCGGCAACCGGCAGGGTTACAGTGACCAATACCGGATTTTCTTTGGCTCGCAACACAGCTGTTACGCCTTCGGGGAAATGGATATCGCGCACGTGCAACGATTTACCCGCTTCGAGTTGTCCAAGATCGACGGTGATGAACTCGGGTAAATGCGCAGGCAAGCAGGAAATCTCAACTTCGTTAAGAACATGGCCAACAATGCCAGCAGAAAGTTTCACGGCTGGCGAATTTTCCTGATTCACAAAGTGTAGGGGTACCTTCATGTGAATCTTGCGATCGGGCGCGATGCGCTCAAAATCGATGTGCAAGACCTGCTGTTTGTATGGATGCCACTGTACGTCTCGCAGCAACACTTGCTGCATTTGGCCATCAAGCTCCATGTCCAGAATCGATGCGTGAAAAGCTTCAACCCTCAGGGCATGAAACAAAGGGTTGTGTTCGACTTCGATGGCAGTGGGGTTTCCAGGTGATCCGTAAATGATGCCGGGGACCTTGCCAGCACGGCGCAGGCGGCGGCTCGCACTCGAACCTTGCGCTGAACGACTTGTTGCAACAACTTTCATGATATTTCCTCAAAAAGCTATGTCGATCGGCGTTTATTTTGAACAAGCGCGCCGAGACCACAGCTGTCTTCCACTAAAAAACCTGAAGCTAAGCGCCTTCAGGCACGAGAACACCAGGACAAATCAGCAATAGCCAACAAGACTCATCGCTGCTTTCTCACTGCCGCGACCCTGTGAACAAGGTCGCTTGGGGTCTAGCCTGATCCGCGACCAGAGCGGACTAGACCGTGCTTGTTTAGTCTGACTCAGTCGACAAAAAGCGACGAGACCGAATCAGACCGGTTAATACGCAAAATGGTCTCGGCAAGTAATTGTGCCGAGGAGAGAATTCTAATTTTTTCGCAAGCAATACCATCTCTGGGCAAGGGAATGGTGTCTGTGACCACGAGTCCATCCAGATCCGAATCGGCAACGCGGCGGACGGCGCCACCGGAAAGCACCGGGTGGGTGCAATAGGCTAGAACCTTCGCTGCGCCATGCTCTTTGAGTGCGCTCGCTGCTTTGACGAGCGTGTTTGCGGTATCCACGATGTCATCCATGATCACACAGGTACGTCCACTCACGTCACCGATGATATTCATAACTTCTGCAACATTAGCCTTGGGGCGCCGCTTATCGATGATGGCAAGCTCGCAGTCAAGCCGCTTGGCCATGGCTCTGGCGCGGACGACACCGCCAACATCCGGGGAGACCACCAGCAAATCATCAAACTTTTGCTTATGGACATCGGCAAGAAGAATCGGTGCTGCGTAAATGTTGTCGACCGGGATATCGAAAAACCCCTGAATTTGATCAGCATGCAAATCCATTGTGAGGACGCGATCCACGCCGGCAACTTGCAGCATGTTAGCAACCACTTTTGCGCTGATGGCGACCCGCGTGGAACGGACACGTCGATCCTGCCTCGCATAGCCGAAATAAGGCACGGCTGCGGTGATTCGCCCAGCCGATGCCCGCTTTAGAGCATCCACCATAATCAGCAATTCCATCAGGTGGTCGTTGGTTGGCGAACATGTCGACTGCAATACAAAACAATCGCGACCACGGACATTTTCAAGAATTTCCACCATCACTTCGCCGTCGGAGAAACGACCCACGGTGGCACGACCCAGCGGAACCCGCAAATGCGCAGCAACATCGGCCGCTAGCTTGGGGACGGCGTTGCCAGTAAAGATGGTGAGCCCTTCTGGGGCAACTGAATCGCGATGATGAGCCATGGAAGTCATGCCGCAAACCTATGCTAGAGACCAAGCAACCCACGCAGAGTGGACTGCCTGCTTGATCGATGCCTAAACTCAACACCAATCTATTGCCTAACGCTGCGACATCAGCCGCGGCAGTGCTGGCTGGGGAGGAAGGATTCGAACCCTCGAATGCCGGAATCAAAATCCGGTGCCTTAACCAACTTGGCGACTCCCCACCGGTACAACCAAAACCCTTTCTCGCCTGCTGCGAGAGCCCTAAGCCAAAGCGCTTAACAAAGACGCCAGGCCGGCAGACCCGATGAAACAAGCTTCACTCGCCAGAACTTATCCACTGAGTTCTGGACTGAAGACTCCAATTGCAAGCCTTCAGCAACATCACGAACCATACAAAAAACTGCGGCACCCGAACCTGACATCCGCGGCCAATCAGAAGGGATGCCAAGGCTAAGTGCCTGTTTCCGCAAGATATTCAGTGCTTCGTCAACTGCTGAATACTGCCCGGTCACAACTGATTGCAGATCATTGTGACCCTGCATAAAGTCGGACCAAACCGGAAAATCCGAGATTTTGAGTGCTTTCGAAGACCGTGTCAATTTTGGGTCAGTAAAAACCTGCGCGGTTGGCACGGAAATCGGGGGCATGAGAACAAGGAAGTAAGCGACAGGTAAATCGAGTTCGATGAGCTGCTCGCCAACGCCTCGGCCTAAAGCGTGCTGTCGACGAATAAATACAGGGACGTCAGCGCCCAGCTCAAGTGCAAGACGACTTAAATCACTTGTTGATAAGTGCAGGCCCCAGAGTTGATTGAGCAGCCTCATCACCGAGGCAGCGTCGCTGCTGCCTCCACCCAGTCCCGCGCCTTGCGGAATACGCTTCACCACACGGATATCGACGCCCGGGCAGGTCTTTCCGACGTCGGCACAGGCCTGCTGCATGCGAAGCGCCGCTCTGACCGCGAGATCTTTGCTTGCCTCAATACCGACTTGGTCTTCGGTCCGATGAATCTGTCCGTCGCTACGAAGCCTCAGTTCAACCTGATCGCACCAATCAATGAGCGCGAAGCTTGTGTCAAGCTCGTGATAACCATCGTTGCGCTGCCCCAGGACATGCAAGTGCAAATTCAGCTTGGCAGGTGCAGCCTCGCAAAGCATGGGGCCAGCCAGTGGGTCAAAGCTGCTCACTAAGGTCTCCGAGCTTCCGAGGGCACAATGATCAATCGGAATCGGCTGCCCTGTTCTTGTTCGATCACCAATTTCTTCGCACTTCGTTCAATGATCAGGCTACCTTGCTTGAATCGCCCTGCGTCGAGTTCGAGCCAGCGGCGCCAACGCCAGGCATCAAGCTGCTCAATATCAATACGGATGCCTTGTTGAGCAAGCCAACGCTGCGCAAGCGTGGCACTACTTGCTCCATCGCG
>VGHV01000236.1 GCA_016868095.1 Betaproteobacteria bacterium | reverse complement strand
TCGCTACCAGAAGCTTGACGACATCGATTTCAAGGAATTAGAGCAATTCTTAAAGGCAATGGAAGAGCAACTGGGCCGCGAGCTCAAAGCCGCATCGACTAAGCCAGGAAACCCAGCCGAATCGGAAGCACAGACAAAGCTCGAGCATCATGGTCAAAACGACGAAGATCCCGCGTTACAAAAGCAGGCTTCTTATCGATTCGTTCGGTCGGCCGACATGCGCTACGTCGGCCAAGGATTCGAAGTAGCCACCGCATTGCCTGCGGATCTATCAATGGCCAATCCAAAGGACATCAAGGCATCTTTCGAAACCCAGTATCGACGCTTATTCGGGTCATCGATTGATGGGGCAGCGCTTGAGATTTTGAATTGGCGTATTGAAGCCTATGCATCACAAGGGCAAGCGATTCAGACCGTAGTCGGTCAGATAGGGAATAGCTCGCAAAAATCCGTCAAACGAAGAAGCGCTTATTTCCCTTGTATTCGCGATTGGGTCGATACACCTGTGCTTTCAGAACACGAGCTCCCGATTGATCATGCAAAGCAAGGCCCTGCTTTGATCGAACAGGCGGGTTCGACCGTTGTGATTGGACCAGGCGATCGTTATCACAAAGACCCATTTGGCAATATCCATATTTTTAACGCATAGCCATGATCGATCCGATTGACCTTGAAATTTACTGGAACCGTCTTATTTCGATAACAGATGAGGCAGGTGCCGTGCTCAAGCGGACGTCCTTCTCGACGGTGGTCAGAGAGTCCAATGACTTCGCCTGTGTGCTGCTTGACTCGAAAGCAAGGCTTATCGCACAATCCTCGCTAAGCATTCCAGGTTTTATCGGCACCGCACCACTGAGCTTAAAAGCCATGCTCAAGGCGATTCCTATCGAGGCGTTAAAGCCCGGTGATGTTTTGTTCACCAATGACCCTTGGATTGGGACAGGCCATTTACCCGATGCGAGTATGGCCCGACCTATTTTTCATAACCATCGAATCATCGCCTTTGCGATGTCAGTAGCGCACTTATCGGACATCGGTGGTCGACAATGGTCGGCCGATGCCAATGAACTCTTTGAGGAAGGTATTCGCTTCCCGGTACTTAAGCTCGTCGAGGCTGGGAAGCTCAATGAATTTGTTGTGAACCTGCTGATGGGCAATGTCAGGCTACCCCAACAAGTCAAGGGCGATTTATTCGCACAGCTTGCGGCATTATCAGTTTCAGAACAGCGTGTCTTAGAGCTCGTCAATGAATATAAGCTTGCTTCACTTGATAGGGTTGCTGAAGCCATTTTCATGGCCTCCGAACGCGCAGCCCTTACCGAACTCGCCACGGTCAAGCCTGGCATTTACAAAGGTTGTGTCGATTCAGACGGATTCGATGAGCCGATTCATATCCAAGCGAGCGTGGAGGTCTCACCGCATGGCATTTATGTTGACTACTCGGGAAGCTCAGCGCAAATTCGCTATGGCATTAATGAAACTTATAACCATACCTATGCATACACCATCTTCCCCTTAAAGTGTCTCTTAGCACCCTCCATTCCTAATAACGATGGCTTTACACGTCTTTTTCGGGTTCATGCGCCCGAAGGGAGCATTGTCAACGCCCGTTATCCAGCACCGGTCGGCGCACGCCACCTGATCGGTCATCAATTGCAGGCGGCGGTGTTCGACGCACTTGCCAAGGTTTTTCCTATGCAGGTGCAAGCAGACAGCGGAACCCCGCTTTGGTCGGTCTTATTACGAGGCTTGGCTTGCGAGTCTCAGAAAGGCTTCTCGACCATTCTATTTTTTAATGGCGGCATGGGTGCGATGGAAGGACGTGATGGCCCCCCTGCTGCAGGCTTTCCAGCTAATATTTCAAACACACCCATCGAAGTTGCAGAAACCCTTGCGCCCATTATGTTCGGTGAAAAGCGTCTGGCCGAAGGCTCTGGCGGTGATGGCCGGTATCGAGGAGGCGATGGGCAGATTGTGAGTTTTCAATCGCACTGGCCGGGCAAGATGCGTGTTTCACTGCTTACGGATCGAACCAAAATGCCAGCTCGGGGACTTTTAGGCGGAGCGGACGGAAAGACCGGTGGTGTCTATCTCAATGGCAAATTGGTCGAGCTTGCCAAACGTGTCATTGATGTCAACCACGAAGACTGGCTTGCATTGCATTTACCTGGTGGTGGAGGCTTTGGACCAAATGAAACAAGGGATGACCTAGCGATTGATAGGCCTGTAGACTCGATCGATACATAGATTGAGACGATAGCCACGCAGATGTCCTAGGACTCTCACGCTTTAGATCAATGCTAAATCTAATCACATCAAATCGCTACGAATATCTCGAGCAAACACTCGTGGATGCACTCGCCAGCGATGAGATTTCAGTTTTTACACCCCAATCCTTAATCATTCCAAGCACGGCTGTTAAGCGCTCGATTGAACTAAGAGCAGCTCGTCAACACGGTGTCTGTGCCAACATTCAATTTGACTATCTGGGGCAGTGGCTTTGGCGTCAGTTCGCAAAAGTCATTGAGGTGGAGGAACACTCACCTTTTTCACCCGATTTGCTTACTTGGCGAATCTTCGCAAGCCTTAGTGATCAGGCGTTCACCAAAGAGCATCACAGACTTGAGCGTTATTTGGACGGCGCTCAGAGCCTGATGCGTTTCGAGTTGGCAAAGCGTTGCGCCAGCTTATTTGACCAATACCTAACCTACCGAGCCGATTGGCTTGAGGCCTGGCTCCGTCTTTACGATCAAGCCGATGAGGATGAGCGCTGGCAAGCGGCGCTATGGCGAAGGGTCGCAGCAGAAGTTGGTGTACAGACCCAACACCCTTCGTTTCGTTTTTTTCATACGCTTCATCTCGAAGGTTTGCATGCTGTTAACCGGCTAGGGCTTAACCACACATTAAGGGTTTTTTGTCTTCCGAGTATGCCTAGTCTCTATCTGGATATGCTCAAGAAGCTTTCTTCCTGGATTGATGTCGATATTTACGCCATTAATCCATGTTCTGAATATTGGTATGAGATTATCAACCCGAAGCGATTGAGCAAATTGCAAGTGCACGATCGCGCGCAGTATCACGAGGTAGGCAACCCTTTGCTCGCCTCATGGGGCCAGCAAGCAAAGACCTACCTAGGCACATTGATCGATCATGAGCTCGAAATGATCGATGAAAGCCACTTTGAGTGTCCAAGCGAAGCAAGCGCGACTCATTCGCGAGCCACCTCGCTTCTCAACAGGCTGCAGACTGCCATGCTCAGGATGCAAGATCTTGAGCCGGGTACTTTTCAATTATCACCCAATGATCGAAGTCTAGAGATTCATGTTTGTCATTCGCTCACACGCGAGCTCGAGGTATTGAGGGATCAATTACTTGGCATGTTTGCCGCAAACAATGCCCCAATGGCTTGTGACATTCTCGTTGTAACGCCTGATCTTGAGCTTGCGGCCCCACTGATCGAATCCATTTTTGGTTCGACCGAAGATGACTGTGTTATTCCCTATATCATCATGGGTCGTCCTTTAAAGCAGACCAATCAATACGCCAAAACTTTGCTTTCGGTCTTTAATTTTGCAGTATCCCGATTTGAGGCAAGTAAACTCATAGGGCTCTTGCAACTTCCCTTGATTGCAAAGCAATTTGGCATCAACGAAGAAGATTTGCTGAGCATACAAGCCTGGATTGATAAGGCAGGTATCCGCTGGGGAATCGACGGCAGGCACCGTCAACAGCTTGGCCTCCCCCCTACAGATATTTATAGCGTTGTTAATGGTCTTGAGCGTCTTTACCTAGGCTATGCGATGCCTGCGCGATTTGCCAGACCGATCCATGGAATGCTTCCGGCTGGCAATCCTGAAGGCATCGAGGCACAAAGCCTCGGCCGATTTCAATACTTCATTGATTGCTTACAAGCCCTGCACGAAGAACTCATTAAGCCCAAGCTTCCCGACGACTGGTTCAAATGCTGCATGGATACGCTTGAAGCATTCACCCCTATCGATTTCACCGGTCAGGTTGATTATCAGGCCACGCTAAGAAGCATCCGTAAGCTCCATCAAGACCTTCAGGCTACCGAGTTTAAGCAAGCCATCGCTGTTGAAGTTTTCCTTCAAGCCCTGGAAGCGAGCTTTGATCAACCCCTACAAGGTGCTGTTCCAGCAGGTAGCCTTTGCTTTGCATCGATGCATAGCATGCGCGTCCTGCCCTACCGGATAATTTGCGTGGTGGGATTAGGCGATGATGTCTTTCCGAGTAAGCAAAGTCCGCTCGAATTTGATCTCATAGCGCGCAGGCCTCGCCCAGGTGATCGACAAAGGCGCCTCGATGATCGAGCTTTGTTTTTGGATCTCCTACTTGCAGCACGCGAGCGTTTTTATATCAGTTATACGGGTAGGAACATTCGAGATAATTCTTATGTTGCCGGTTCAATGCTCATTAGCGAACTTCTCGATGCTGCGGCACTGCTTTTTGCGCCAATGCCTACCTCCAACGAAGCCCTTGAAGCTGCGAAGCGGCAAATCGTTATTGAGCATCCCCTCCAAGCCTTCTCACTCGACTACTTCCAAAAAACCGTCGATCCTAGATTGCATAACTACCGCCGAAGCCTTCGTAACGCGCAAGCCGAAAGCCTTAAGCGAGCATCAAAAGTAAACAGATCTCAAGGCTTCTTCTTCGAAAAGCTTTCCAAGCCGTCAGCGCATTTTTACCGCTTGAGAATCGAAAGCCTGATTGAATTTTTTAGTAATCCTTCACGCTATTTGCTCAAGCACCGCCTTGGTATCGCACTCAAG
>VGHV01000235.1 GCA_016868095.1 Betaproteobacteria bacterium | reverse complement strand
GTTGATGCCCTGGTGGAGCACCATGGGTCAGCCCAAACCAGTGCCAGATCGCGTGGTCTTTGAAGCGCATTAATCCCGGGTTGAGACGTCACCATGAATATCTTTTTGCGCCTAGCTGCCAAACTTGCCTTCGGAGCCCTCGTGCTCACGCAGACCCCGGTTCATGCGGCCGGTTCGGACTACCCACTGGATCGCTTTCCGACAACCAAACTTACCGAGCAGGCGGCATTGCAAGAGGGTGCCAAGCTCTTTGTGAACTACTGCCTTGGATGTCACAGCGCACAGTACATGCGCTACAACCGGCTGCGTGACATTGGTTTAACCGACGACCAGATCAAGCGTAATTTGCTCTTTTCTGCAGATAAAGTTGGCGAAGGCATGAAGATCGCGATGCGGGTGGATGATGCCAAATCCTGGTTCGGCGGACAGCCTCCCGATCTTTCAGTGATCGCGCGTGCGAGAGCATCGCATTCGGGTACAGGATCGGATTGGTTGTACACCTACCTTCGCACTTACTACCGCGACAGCACAAGGCCAAGCGGTTGGAATAACGCCTTATTTCCCAACGTTGGCATGCCTAATGTGTTTTGGGAACTTCAGGGCTCGCGCGGCGTGGTGATTGAAGATGTGCACGCGGCCAAAGATCCGGCATCGAAGGGTTCGTTTGTGAAGACAAGCGTGCGTTTTGACGAATCAGGCTTGCGTTCAGAGTCACAAGACACGATCCCGGGCCCTGCGAAAGAGGGCATGCAATTCTTGCTTGGTAAATCGCAAGGTGGCCAACTATCGGCTGCCCAGTTTGATGACGCGATGGCCAACCTTACCGCCTACATAACCTATATGTCCGATCCAAGTGCCAACGAGCGCAAGCGGCTTGGTGTGTGGGTCATGCTTTATTTATGCGGCTTTTTTGTGCTTGCCTGGTGGTTAAATAAAACCTACTGGAAAGACATCAAATAGTTTCCTAATCCCGTCTCATGGAAGTTATCCGTCGCAGCCAAAGGCTGCGACGGCGTTTGTTTCGTGGAGCGGTAAACGGTGATGGGCACTTTAGCTTGCCCTCAGGAGAAAATACATGATGGTGCTGTATTCGGGGACAACCTGCCCATTTAGTCAGCGTTGCCGTTTCGTGCTTTTCGAGAAGGGCATGGATTTTGAAATCCGTGATGTCGATCTTTTCAATAAGCCCGAAGATATTTCGGTCTTGAACCCTTATGGGCAAGTGCCAATATTGGTTGAACGCGATCTGATTCTTTACGAGTCGAACATCATCAATGAGTATATCGATGAGCGATTCCCGCATCCCCAATTGATGCCTGCCGATCCTGTGATGCGGGCACGCGCTCGATTATTCCTATTCAACTTCGAGCGCGAACTATTTATTTATGTCCATCAACTCGAACGTCGCGAACAGGTCAAAGAGGGTGCCAAGCTGCTTGAAGGGGCGCGTCAGCAGATTCGCGATCGACTCACGCAGCTCACGCCGATCTTCGTAAAAAATAAATACATGCTAGGCGAAGATTTTTCGATGCTTGATGTAGCGATTGCACCGCTTTTGTGGCGCCTTGACCACTATGGGATCGAGATGCCAAAGACCGCGGCGCCCCTTTTGCGTTACGCCGAGAGGATTTTCTCGCGCCCAGCTTATATCGAAGCGCTGACGCCTTCAGAAAAAGTGATGCGGCGGTGACATGACGACGAACTCGACCAAGCCCTACCTGATACGCGCTATCCACGAGTGGTGCTCCGATCAGGGGCACACGCCGTATTTGGCCGTAGCGGTCGATGAGCACACGCGTGTGCCGATGGAGTATGTGAAAGCAGGCGAAATTGTCTTGAATGTGTCGCTGACCGCCACGAATCGGCTGCGCTTAGGCAACGACTGGATTGAGTTTCAGGCTCGTTTTGGTGGTGTGGCGAGAGATATTTCAATTCCCATCAGCAATGTGTCAGCGATCTATGCACGCGAAACCGGCCACGGCATGGCATTTGAGGTAAGCAAGGCCCCCGCCCATGTTGATGAGAGCCTTTCTCAGGCTCAGCCAACAAGCAAGTCATCGCAAGGCAATGCTGCAGATGCCAGCACGCAAGCGCCAGCACTTGCTCTTGCATCTAGCCAGCCGTCAGCAGAGGTCGACGAGGCCTCGAAGTCTGCGAGCAAAACCGAGCCCGCCAAGCGCATGCGCAGTGTTGGGCAGCGACGTCAAAACACAAAGCCGGTCGACCAACCGACGCAAAAGCTTGGCTCAGTAAGCAAGACTTCGGAAGATGAGCGCAAAGATCCGGGCCCAAGCTTGAGTTCAGTCGAAAAACATAGCCTTCAAGATGGTGAACCATCAAGTGATGAGAGTACGGCGTCGGCTCGTACACGCGGGGGGGCCCGATCTGGGTCAAAACCACGACCCAAGCTAACCCGTGTAAAGTAGCGGTTTATCTCATTTGCCCTTGTAGCTCAGTTGGTAGAGCAGCGGTTTTGTAAACCGAAGGTCGCGGGTTCAAATCCTGCCGGGGGCACCAAATCTTTGTTTACTTCACGAGCAATACTGGCGTTTTTGCCAGAGCCAAGACCCTTTGCGCAACCGACCCGATCAACAGATCGCGCAATGCACTGCGGCCTTTATGTCCCATCACAATAAGATCAAATTTGCCTTGATCGGCTTGGTCGACAATTTCTTGAGCCACATGGCCTGTGCGGATCACCAGCTCGTGCTCAACGCCTGCTTTGTCGAGCAATTTTCGGGCTCCCGCCAAATCCTTGTCAGAGAGTTCGCGTAAGTAGCTATCGACAGCCTTCGAACCAACAATCGTGCGGGCATGTTTGAGGGCGATGTCGTCATGCACGCTCATCAAAGTAACCGAAAACTGAGGTGCCGCAGCGAGCAGGCTACAGGCATGCTTGATTGCCTTTAACGAGGTCTTTGAACCATCAACTGGTGCGAGGATTTTCATCGTGAACTCCACTTTTGTATGTGATGCGGAACTGTCTTTGCTGTGCAGCTTTCGTGTTGCAACAGGCTAAGAAGAATCTTGGCCTTGATTGTTTAGTCCTTGCCATCGCGGTCTGTCAGTGGGGCTTAAGCCCAGCAATTCCATCACATGGGCACAACTATGGCTGACAAGATCATCGATGCTTTCGGGCCGGTGATAAAAGGCGGGTAGCGGCGGAAAAACAATCCCGCCCATTTCTGTGACCGTTGCCATATTTCGCAAGTGCACGAGGTGTAGCGGGGTTTCTCTCGCCAAAAGGATCAGGCGGCGACGCTCCTTGAGGGTGACGTCGGCAGCCCTGGTCATCAGGTTGTCTGCGAAGCCATGCGCAATGGCTGCCAGGGTTTTCATGGAACAAGGCGCAATCACCATCCCATCATGGGCGAAGGAACCCGATGCGATTGAAGCACCGATATTACGGAACGCGTGATGCTCGGCGGCAAGATCAAGAATAGCCTGACGTTGGCCAGGGAGCTCTTGATCAATGGTGAGCCATCCAGAGGGTGACACAATCAGGTCGCAGTGCACCTGCTGCTGATGCAGCATTTGAAGCAGTCGCAGTCCATAAATGGCGCCACTGGCTCCTGAAATTGCGACAACGATGCGTTTGCTCATTTCACGATTCTACTGGCTTGGTAGCATTGGTCATCAGCCCTTGCCCGTATTAGGAATTTCTTCGCCCATGAATCCAGTTTATGCCCGAAATATCGTTGCGACATCGCAGCCATTGGCAGCCCAAGCAGGTCTACAGGCCCTTGCAAAGGGCGGCAACGCGGTCGACGCAGCACTTGCTTGCGCTATCACGCTGACAGTGGTCGAACCCACCATGAATGGCCTTGGGGGTGATGCATTTGCTCTTGTCTGGCATCAAGGTAAGCTCCACGGACTCAATGCATCCGGACGCGCTCCGGCGGCCTGGACGCCAGCCCACTTTGCAGGACGAAAAACCATGCCTGACCGTGGCTGGGGCTCGGTCACTGTGCCGGGCGTCGTCTCATCCTGGGTTGCACTGTCCAAGCGCTTTGGCAGGCTGCCTTTTACCGATCTCTTTGAGTCAGCGATTCGCTATGCCCGAGATGGTTATGCGGTCACACGTGTGATTGCTAGGCACTGGGCTGAAGCGGTGCCGGTGCTCAAGTCATATCCAGGCTTTATCGACTCGTTTACCCATGGGGGAAGGGCTCCTGTACAGGGCGAGATCTGGCGTTATCCCGAGCAGGCAAAAACGCTTGAGAGCATTGCACAAACCGACGGTGAATCCTTTTATCGCGGCGATATAGCCGCCTCGATTGCAGCTTTTGCGCGAGCGAGTGGGGGCGATATCACTGAGGACGATCTTGCGGCTCATGAATGCGACTGGGTCGAGCCGCTTGGTTTTGATTACAAAGACCACCGTCTCTATGAAATACCACCCAATGGTCAAGGCATTGGTGCGCAAATGGCGCTTGGCATGCTCGAGCATCTCAATGCTTCTCAACACCCCAGCCTTTCGGCCCAGCGAATCCACTTACAAGTGGAAGCCATGAAACTCGCTTTTGCCGATCTACAGGCGCATGTCGCAGACCCGGTCTCCATGAAAACATCGCCGGATGCGCTGCTCAACAAGGACTATCTTGCTGAGCGAGCAAGCCTTATCGACCCTGCAAAGGCTGCAAGCTACCCGCCAGGAAAGCTTCATCACGGGGGCACGGTTTACTTATGCGCCGCCGATCAAGAGGGCAATATGGTGTCCTTTATCCAGTCCAATTTCAAAGGGTTCGGATCAGGTGTTGTTGCGCCTGGCGGTATCGCACTTCAAAACCGTGGCTGGGGGC
>VGHV01000234.1 GCA_016868095.1 Betaproteobacteria bacterium | reverse complement strand
TTCGGGCCGGCTTGCGAGCTGATGTTTCATATCGGGAGGACGGCTCGGCACAGCAGGCCTTGAGGCAGGTGCTTCATCGCTGCGCTGACCACGCTGGCTAAAGCCTCCATCGCCGCGCATAAAGGTGGTTTGCGTCATCGTGGCGATCACAGCGCCCGTGCTTGCCTCACAGACCTTGCGCTCGCTAATCATCAATGCGCCCTTGTCTGCGCCTTTATCGATCACATGGGTCACGCGGCTGTAGCCCATCACCTCACCAGCGCTTGGTAGGGCTTGGTGAAGATGCAATTGCTGTTCGCCGTGCACAAGCTTCACCCAGTTGATACCGGTTGCAGGATTCTTAGCCCAAAAACCAGGATAGGCGAGAACGACCGCCATGGTTGGCAGCGCCTGGAGCTTGTCTTCGTAGCAAAGCCTTAAGGCTTGCTCATCACAGGGATCCATACCCGCACCGAGAGAAAGCGCATAAAGCATGGTGTCGCGTTCGCTATAACGATGACGAATGGGTTCGAACGCCCAGTCACGAAGGCGTTGTGCATCAAACATTTGGCTCATACCGGATCCCAGGTGAAGACGTCGCCCGAACGCTCCATCCCCAAAAAGTCAGCTTGCAGGGCTGGCATGGCATGCTCGGCAACGGTTTGTGGGTTCCAGCCTTCAGAACGATGCACTGATCGTATCGGTCGAGGCTGGCTCATCAAAAAGATTTCATTGTTGCGGACCGCAAAAACTTGGGCGTTGACCTTACTTGCTGCGTCACTCGCTAAGTAAACTGCAATCGGTGCGATTTTCTCTGGTGTCATTTGCTGGATCTTGGCGACACGGGCCTGTTGTTCTGGGGTGTCGGTTGGAATCGAACCAATCATCCGGCTCCATGCGAAGGGCGCTATACAATTTGATCGTACCTGATAGCGCGCCATGTCAAGCGCAATCGACTTAGACAATGCCACCAGGGCTAATTTTGCCGCAGCATAATTCGCCTGACCCAGATTGCCAATCAGACCTGAGGTTGATGTCATGTGGACGAATGCGCCTGACTGCTGCTCTTTGAAGAGGTTAGCCGCGGCACGACTCATGTAATAACTGCCATAAAGATGCACTTTGACGACTGCATCAAAATCATCGTTACTCATCTTAAAAAAGAAACGATCGCGCAAAATGCCTGCGTTATTGACCACCGCGTCTAAGCGGCCAAAACGCGCAAGCGCAGCATCAACAATGCGCTGAGCACCTGCTGCATCGGCAACAGAATCGGTATTGGCAAACGCCTGACCGCCTTGCGCTGCGATCTCGGCGACCACAGCTGCCGCTGGGCCTTGGTCATTGCCTTCGCCGCTCACGCTCGCGCCAATATCGTTAACGAGCACTTTGGCCCCTTCTGCTGCCATAGCCAAAGCGATCGCTCGACCAATGCCGCCACCGGCTCCGGTCACAATAACAACCTTATCTTGCATCATCCCCACGTTGTTCCCTCCAAAGTAAGTCTATTGAGCATTCTGATGCACGAATCGAGAATCGCTTGGCACTAGCGTTTCAAGGCAGCTGCATTTGCTGCATCCAGCGCAAAACAAATTCGGTTCGTGAGGCAAGAAAAGCCGAATCGCGATGTTTGTCGTAGTGGCGCGGCCGTGGCAACATCGCAGCAAGACGTGCCGCCTGATAAGCATTGAGCTGAGAGGCTGGAATACCGAAGTAATGCTGTGCCGCTGCCTGAGCCCCAAACACACCCTCACCCCATTCAGCGTAGTTCAAATAAAGATGCAAGATGCGTTGCTTATCCATGACCGCTTCAATCATCAGCGTAATCAAGGCCTCCTGGGCCTTGCGCCAGTAGCTGCGTTCGCCTGATAAGAAGAGATTTTTCGCAAGCTGCTGAGTAATGGTTGATCCACCGCGTACCACGCGGCCTTTATCGCGGTTTTGCATCCAGGCCTTTTCGATCGCATCCCAATCAATCCCATCGTGCTTATCAAAGCGCTGGTCTTCGGCAGCGATCACAGCGCGCTTTAAGTGCACTGCGATGCGCTGATAAGCTACCGGATGATGTTTGATCATCGGCACCTGCTTTGCCTGCTCGGCCATGAATGCGCTTTGCTCAGGATCAACGAAACGGAACCATAAAACCTGTACAAAATAAAAGCATTGAACGAAGCAAAACAATCCGAAAACAATGATCCCGAGGCGAACCAAGCTTGACGTCAGCGAAAACGATCGTCTATTGCCCATCGATGGCTGCGCGCAAGTCCTTGTACACCGGCGCGGTTTGTGGCATCACGCCATGCCATAGCGCATAGGCATGTGCAGCCTGCCCAACGAGCATACCCAATCCATCACTCGAGTCAGCACAGCCTGCCTGCATCGCCTGCTCCATAAAAACGGTTGGCTTTGCAGCGTAGACCATGTCATAGGCAAGCCTGCTTTTTGCAAACATCACATCGGGTACATCAAGCCTTTGTCCTGCCAAGCCCGCAGAGGTTGCGTTAATAAGGACATCGAAACCTAGGACATCGAACCCTCGGCCGCTTTTAAGGGTCTGCAAGTCCGAATAAGAACAAGCATCCAAAGCCCCATGATGCGGAACGTTATTAATGTCAATACACAGTTGCTTTGCTTTTTGAACATCTCGGTTGACCACCCGAATGTGGCGACAGCCCGCTTCAAAAAGTGGTGCAATAACCCCTCGAGTCGCTCCTCCCGCTCCACAAATCAACACCGACAAACCCTCAAGCTTTAAGCCAAGACGACCGCTCAAGTCATCGACCAAACCAAGACCATCGGTGTTATCGCCGATGAGTCCACGTTTACTAAAGGCAATCGTGTTCACAGCAGCGGCAGACTTAGCCCGGTCGCTGACTTCCGAACAAATCGCGTAAGCGTCAAGTTTAAATGGCAGCGTGACGTTTACCCCATGACCGCCTGCTGCTTGAAAGGCTGCGAGCACATCAGCAAAACCGCCAGGCGCCGCATGCAATCGTGCATAGGTGATCTCATGCCCAAACTGCTTGGCAAAGGCCTGATGAATGATTGGAGACCGGCTATGCGCAACCGGATGACCGATGACCGCAAAATACTTCATGAAGTGCGTCGCCTAGGAGTCAGTACGCAGTCCTTCGCGTGTGAAATGCCACCACCTTACCATGCTGATCACATCCCCCTCAGCCCGCATGGCTGCATCAAAGGGCGCAAAAGGCGAGGCAGCCCGGACAATCTCTTGAACAGCTTGGTTCAATTCGGGATAGCGCGATGCTTGGTGAATTTCAAGCTTGATCACACGTCCGCTTCGGTCAACATCGACCCGCACCAGCACCCGATCAAAACGCGCCTGCCGCGCCAAGGCCACCAAGCGCTGGGTACCAACGCGCTCAATCTTTGCAACCCAGCGATCGGCCCATGCCGCCCATGAAACAGCCTTGGCATTGACCCCATAAACCAGTCGCCGCGGCATATTGGATAAATGCCCCATACGCTGATCAATTTGGGCTTGCAAACGGGCAAGTTCTCTTGCCTGCTCTAAATCAAGCCCTGGCTTTTCAGGGACCTGTTGTTTCTTGGCTAGCCGTTCGGCATGGCTTTGAACTTGCTCGGCTTTGAGCGCTTCGTCCATCAAGGCTTGATGATGGGCTGAGTCCTTATCGAGTCGGTTTGCCAAATAGGGCGAGCGATAGCGCCCACCGGCTCGATCGTCACCGCCTCCAGACATCGGTGCTTGGGCAAGTACTTCGGGTGCCATCGGCGGCAAATCGTTTTGTGCGTTAACAAAGACCAACTCAAGACTCGATGGCAACTTGGGGCGCGAGGGCTGCATAAGGACTGCCCAAGGGGCGAAAAAAAAGCCAAGGTGTAAGAGGGCAGATAGGCCAAGCGCCACCCATAAGGCCTGGGCCTTGGGTAATTCCGGATGGGCCTGTACCACGGGCAGTCCTCGGTCAGCCAGTGCTCGGCCCATCGCCTGATGTTTGAGAAGATCCGTCGGCTGATTCAGCGCTTGGCTCATCGTCCCAAGCCAACATGCGAACTTCGATCGATAAATCAAGCCCATCCATCTTCACAAACTCAACCCACAGGCCTCGACCTGCATGCCCATCAGGCATATCGGGGAGTGCGAATACTAAAGGCGCATCTCTCAGACGAGCGCGCTGTTCACGTAGCGCCATAGCGCGAAAGCGCATGGGGCGTTCAGCACCCTCGGGCTGCATTTGCTCGACCCAGCGCATGGACCAGTAGCGCTCCATGTTGTTCTGGTAATCGTTATAAGCATCGTAGCGCGCATCAAAGCCCGCAATCACCCGATGCAAATCGGCGCTTTCCTGGCTGAACGGCGGACGTTGGCGAGTGGCCAGAGCGAGCAATTGCCGTTGATTCACAAGATCAGCATATCGGCGCAAGGGCGAGGTAGCCCACAGGTATTGCCCAACGCCTAGACCTTGATGCGCAATGGGGTGGGTGGTCATGCGTGCGCGCCCCATCGACTGCGAGCGAAAAATCGCTGGTAACCGATTAAGTGCGACCCATCGCCCCCATCGTGAGTTGGCCAAAATCATCATCTCAGCAACGATTCGATCTAATGGCGCGTCGCGACGACGTTGCTCGATCTCAACCCGATCGTCGTTGATACGAAAGTGAAAGTCGCTCCGAAACCGAGGTTCAGGCCGCCCTCTTACGGTTTCACGCTCGGCCTGGAGTCGCTTGCTGATTCGCCATAGTTGTCCAAGCGCTTGCATTAAATCCTCGGCAAGCACGGCCTTAGGCCAAACAGCACGCTCCCAGTCCTCAATCACTTGCTCATCAATGCTGCTTTCAAG
>VGHV01000233.1 GCA_016868095.1 Betaproteobacteria bacterium | reverse complement strand
CTTCAAGGTTGCAGCATGTTCAAGTTGGCGATCGTTTGCTCATGGGGCACAAAACAGTTGGCACGCTTGTGATTGATGATTTGAAACCCGGTAAAAGGCTTTTTTTATTCGCAACGGGCACAGGACTTGCGCCGTTCATGAGCATTATTCAGGATCCTGAGACCTACGAACGTTTTGAACATGTGGTGCTGATTCATGGTGTGCGATTAGTGAGCGAACTCGCCTACGCTGAATTTATTCGCGACAGCCTGCCCAAGCACGAGTTGCTTGGCGAGATGGTTTCGGCCCAATTGATTTATTACCCAACGGTTACTCGTGAGGCTTTCACCCACAGTGGAAGGCTTACGACTGCGATCGAATCGGGGCAACTCTTTCGTGATATCGGGCAGGCCGAGCTCGATCCGTCAAGCGATAGGGTGATGATTTGCGGCAGTCCAGCGATGTTGAAGGAAAGTGCCGACATGCTCGATCAGCGGGGCTTTCAGATCTCGCCGAGCGCTGGCGAGCAAGGCGACTACGTTATTGAAAGGGCGTTTGCCGAGCGTTAGCCCTCGAGAGCACCGGAGGATTCACTGGCAGTCATCCTTGCTTCAAGGATGTCCTGCGAATCGGTATTCTCATCCTGATCGGGAATCAAGACATAGCCCACGCCCCAGACCGTTTGCAAATAGCGGGGATGGTGCGGATCGTCTTCTAAAAGTTTCCGTAGTCTGGAGATTTGTACATCAAGACTACGATCGCTGCTTTCATAGTCGCGCCCGCGGGATAGTTGCATCAGACGTTGTCGCGACAAGGGTTCGCGTGCATGGCGTGCCAGGGCTTTGAGCGTGGCGAAGTCGGATGTGGTGAGCGGAATCGCTGTGCCTGCTTTCCGAAGACTGCGTGTTGACAAATCAAGCTCGAATTGTCCAAAACGCATCCGTTGTGGTTCGCTGCTTGGTGCGCCGGGCATTTCGGTCAGTCTTGATCGCCGTAAAACAGACTGAATCCTCGCTACTAATTCCCTCGGGTTAAAGGGTTTGGCAAGATAATCGTCGGCACCTGCTTCAAGTCCCGTAATGCGATCACTTTCATCGCCCCGTGCCGTTAGCACAATGACTGGCAGATCGGACTGTGCTGCGCGTAGCCGCGAAATGACTTGGAGTCCATCCTCGCCGGGCATCATTAGGTCAAGCACCATTAAATCGAATCGCTGATAACGCATCACCCGATTCATCGCTTGGGCATCTTCTGCAACCACCACCGCGAATCCTTGCTGGGTGAGGTAACGTCGCAAGAGGTCGCGCAGGCGAGGGTCGTCGTCAACAACCAGAACATCGGGGGGGCGGGCGGCTATGTGCTGCATCATGCTGCGATGATAAAGCAGGCTTTGTGAATTTTTGACATGGCGATGCAGGTCTCACGAATGCTTACCGCCTTTATGCGCTTATGCTTGCGTGATGAGATGGCAAACGAGACAAAAAGGTCCAAAGCTCCGTATTGGCGCAGGATCGGCCTGGTGGGGTGATCGGATCGAGCCCGCGCAGTGGAACGCCGAGCGAGGCAATTTGGACTTTTTATGTTTTGAGACCATGGCTGAGGCCACGGTTTCCGCTGCACAGGTCCGTGCCAGACGAGATCCAGGCTTTCCTGGCTACGACAGTTATTTGGATGATCGTCTGCGTGCTGTTTTGCCTGGATGCATCGCGCATGGCACCCGCATCGTGAGTAATCAGGGCTGGATCAATCCAGATGGCGCAGCCGAACATTGCGTGAAATTGTTGCAAGAGCTTGGATGCCGAGGGGTAAAAGTAGCTTCGGTAAATGGCAGCTTAATCACGGATCGCGTCCTCGAATGGAGCGATCGCTTATTGGAAAACGGACGATCCACCAGCACGCTTGCCGATCGTATCGTCTCGGCTGAAGCCTATCTTGGCGCAGAGCCTATTGTCGAAGCCTTGCAAGCGGGCGCACATATGGTCTTTACCGGCAGGGTTGCTGACCCGTCGATTTTTCTTGCGCCGATGATGGCCTCTTTTGGATGGACGAGCAGCGATTGGTCCGTCCTTGGGGCCGGTAGCGGTATCGGGCATTTGCTGGAATGCGGAGCTCAGGTAACAGGCGGGTACTTTTCCGATCCCGGCTTTAAAGATGTCGATAAGCCCTGGCACCTGGCCTTTCCGATTGCTGAGGTCGATGAAGACGGCAGCGCTGTGATTACCAAATTGGCCGATACAGGTGGGTGTGTTGACTTTCGAACCATCAAAGAACAAATGCTTTACGAAGTTCACGATCCCGCAAACTACATCACACCCGATGTTGTTGTTGATTTTACATCGGTGAGGCTTGAGCAGCCTGGGCTGAATCGGATCGCGGTGAGTCATATTGGCGGAAAGCCGCGAACTGATACGCTTAAGGTGTCCATTGGATGTACTGAAGGCTATATCGGTGAAGATATGTTTTTTTACGCTGGCGAAGGCGCTTTGCGACGCGCCAAGCTTGCTCAAAAGGTGCTTGAAGAGCGACTCAAGCTAGTCGATTTAAAAGCAGAAGATTTGCGTATTGATTTTCTTGGCTTAAATGCGATTCATGGCCTGGCTACCCCTGCAACTGCCCCCGAACCTTATGAAATCGCAGTGCGTGTGGCAGCACGAACAAGTACACGTGAAGAAGCGCTTAAAGTGGGGCGTGAGATCGACGGTATGGCAGTTTCAGGAATTGCACACACGGGCAAGCGTGTTCCCCATCAGGACCGCGTACGAGAGGTGATTGGTGTCTGGTCAACCCTCGTGCCTCGCGAAAAGGTTCAGGCAAGTCTGCGTTACTTCGAGAGCTAGCCGATGCAAGTTCCACTCCAGCATATAGCTCATGTCCGCTCGGGCGACAAAGGCGATACCTCGAATATTGCGGTCTTCGCCCACCACCCGGCACTTTACCCCTTGCTTTGTGCGCAGTTAAGTGCCGAGCGAGTCAAGACTCACTACCAGGGAGCGATTCGCGGTGCGGTGACCCGCTATGAGGTCCCAGCGATCGATGCCTTGAATTTTGTCGCACAGGGCGCACTTGGCGGTGGCGTTTCGCGAAGCCTAGCGCTTGATCAATACGGCAAGGCTTTAAGTGCAGCCTTACTAGGTTTGTGTCTTGACGTACCGGAGACCCATCGCGTTTATTTGCTTGGCTATCCTTAAGCAAGGTCAACCTTGGGCAAGTCAACATTAGGCAAGCCAACATTAGGCAAGGCAACGTTGTTATTGTCCTATCTACTCATTTACCGACCATTGAAATTCCTCATGGTCAACGCTAACTCAGCAAGGAAACTCAATCATGTCTGAAGCCTGGATCATCGACGCATGCCGAAGCCCACGGGGCATCGGTAAACAAGGCAAAGGGGCGCTCGCTGGCATGCACCCACAGCATGTCGCTGCGAGCGTGCTTAAAGCGATCGCTTCCCGCAATCAACTTGATACGGCAGAAGTCGACGACATTATTTGGGGAACGAGTGCCCAAGTCGGCGCCCAAAGCGGCGATTTGGCGCGCATGGCAGCGCTTGATGCCGGATACGATTTGCGCGCAAGTGGCGTGACTCTCGATCGCTTTTGTGGCTCAGGCATTACCAGTGTGAATCTGGCAGCCGGCATGGTCATGTCAGGCATGGAAGATTTAATGATCGCCGGTGGTACCGAGATGATGTCAATGCCAGCAAGAAGGCTCGGCGATGGACCGCCGATGATGGACAGTGGCAATTTGCGCTTGCGTGATTCACATCCGCAATCGCATCAAGGTGTATGTGCCGATGCGATAGCCACCATGGAGAAGATTTCACGGCAAGCGCTTGATGGGCTTGCTGTTGAGAGCCAGCAACGTGCTGCGGTGGCCATCGACAAGGGCTACTTTCAACGAAGTCTTGTCCCCGTTTACCGCGAAGATGGCTCCCTAGCGCTTGACAAGGAGGAGTTTCCACGGCCGGGGACCACGCTGGAAAGCCTCGCATCGCTAAAGCCTGCCTTCGCAGCGATGGCCGATGCACCGCTTGATGATCGAGGCACAACTTACCGGCATTTGATTCTGCAAAAGTACCCTGGGCTCGATATCGAGTTCGTTCATCATGCGGGTAACTCCTCGGGGGTGGTGGACGGTGCTGCGGCATTACTCATTGCTTCGGCTTCGTATGCGAGGAAACGAGGCCTTAAACCACGTGCGAAAATTATAGCGATGGCTAACTTGGGCGACTGCCCAACATTGATGCTTAATGCCCCCGTTCCTGCGGCGCAAAAAGTGTTACAAAAAGCAGGTTTGAGCGTAAAGGATATCGATCTCTGGGAGATCAACGAAGCTTTTGCGGTGGTTGCCGAAAAGTTTATTCGTGATTTGGACTTGGACCGGGATAAGGTTAATGTGAATGGTGGCGCTATGGCCCTCGGCCACCCCATCGGCGCGACAGGGTCGATATTAATTGGAACCTTGCTTGATGAACTTGAGCGGCGCGACGCGCGCTATGGACTTGCCACAATGTGCGCAGCCGGTGGCATGGCGCCTGCGATTATTATTGAACGAGTGTAGTTTTTACATCGTTTCATTGATGTTGTAGGTCAAGATTGGGATGCCTCAACGTTTCTCGTTGCGATGTCTTATGGATTGTCGCAAGCGATGTCTGATGGTTTATCGTTGGGGCATCTGCTCAGTGCCATAGCCAAGGCTAATCGTTGCGTCATGCGGTATTTCGGGCATGCTTGCGTTCCAAGCATGCCATGAAGCTTTAAGCGTCTCAAAACGATCGGGTTGCTTGTGCTTGAGGTCGGCCCGTTCTCTGCCATCCCGTGACAGATCAA